>NZ_JBHWGA010000014.1:0-50260 GCF_042733315.1 Streptomyces sp. NPDC059718 | reverse complement strand
TGTGATACGTTTACATTTGGCCCTTCGGGGGGGCAGGCCGCCGCCCGCGGGTGCCCCCACGGGCCCCGCCCCCCTACCGGGCCCCCCCCGGGGCCGGGGGGGGCGCACCCGCCCCCGCCGCGGCCTCCGGAATCCGGAACGGCGTACCGCACGCCCCGCAGACGATCGGCGCCTGCGCGAGGACGGACGGCACGACCCGGACGTTGCGTCCGCAGTCGCAGACCGCCTTCACCCGTACGCCTCCGCCCGAGGACCCGTGCCGGGCGGCGGGCCCGCGGAAACTGCGGGCGGTGTCGGCGGCGGTCGCCACGGTGTGCGCTCTGAGCGCGCGCTGCAGGCGGTCGATCGTCGCCCGGTAGCGCTTCTTGGTGTCCGGGCGCAGCTGGACCAGGGAGAAGCCGCTGCTGGGGTGCGGCTCCTCGGAGTGGTCCAGGCCGAGCTCGTCGGCGATGGCCAGGAATCGACGGTTGTGGTAGCGCCCTGCCCGTGAGGTGTCCCGGACGCCGCGCGCGGCGGCGACTCCGTGGACGGCCTCGTGCAGCAGGCGCTCGAAGGAGAGCTCCGTGCCGCACGCGGACGAGGACTCTCCGATCAGGGACTCGGGGGCGGCCAGGTCGGGCAGTTCGGGATGGTGCCGTTGAATGTCGGCCCATGCGACTGCCAGCTCGGCGGCGAGGACTGGTGGTGTCGTGCTCACGTCGTGACAACGAGCCGGGGGCGCCCTGTGTTCCGATACCGGGCCATCCCAAATATTTTGCACGTACTAGTCAGTTCCGGATGATGCGTACGGCTGAGGGCGGGTGCGGAGGACAGTGGAGAAGTCACGCACCCGCCTCAAGCGTGGACGTACTGCCGATTACGTACGTCGCTTTTCAGTCAGTTGACGGTCAGTATGCCCGCGCGACGATCGCCGCGGTACCCGGCGCGTCGTCCGTTTCCGGAACCTGGCCGTCCTCGGTCAGCAGGCAGCGCACGGACACGCCCTGCTCGGCCAGCCTGGCCTCGCCCTCCGGGCCGAGGTCGGCCCAGGGGATGCGGGCCCAGCCGGTGGCCGAGGCCTCGGCGGCCTCGGCGATCGTCTTGACGTCCACGGTGCGGGACTCGCGGCGCTCCCGGGACTGGCGCAGCAGCGTGGCCTGGTCCTCCTCCAGCGCCTTGGGCACCAGCGCGGTCAGCTCGTCGATCGCCACCGGCTCCTTGCCCCCGGGGATGCGGCGGGCGAGCATCGCGGTGCCGTTCTGCAGGTCGCGCGGGCCGACCTCCACGCGGACGGGGACGCCCTTGAGCTCCCAGTCCACGGCGCGGCGGCCGAACGGGGTGTCGGTGCGCACGTCGACCTGGACGCGCACGCCGGCGGCCTTGAGCCGGTCGCCGATCTCGCGGACCTTGGCGACGACCGCGTCGTCGCCCTTGATCGCCAGGACGACGGCCTGCACCGGCGCCAGCCGCGGCGGCACACGCAGTCCGTTGTCGTCGCCGTGGGACATGATCAGGCCGCCGACCATGCGGGTCGACACGCCCCAGGAGGTCTGCCAGACCAGCTCCTGCTGCCCCTCCTTCGACAGGTAGGAGGTGTTGAAGGCCTTGGCGAAGTTGGTGCCCAGCTCGTGGCTGGTGCCCAGCTGCAGCGCCTTGCCGTCGCCCATCATGCCCTCGAGGGTGAGGGTGTTGATGGCGCCGGCGAAGCGCTCGCGGGCGGTCTTGCGGCCGAGGACCACGTCGATGCCGAGGACGTCGGTCATGAAGTCGCCGTACACGTCGCGGTGGATCATCGCGGCGTAGTCGCGGGCGTCCTCGTAGGTGGCGTGCGCGGTGTGGCCCTCCTGCCACAGGAACTCACTCGTACGGAGGAAGAGCCGCGAGCGCATCTCCCAACGGACCACGTTGGCCCACTGGTTGATGAGCAGGGGCAGGTCGCGGTAGCTCTGCACCCACTTGGAGAAGTACTCGTTGATGATCGTCTCGGAGGTGGGCCGGACGACGACCGGCTCCTCCAGCTCCTTGCCGCCGCCGTGGGTGACCACGGCCAGCTCCGGCGCGAAGCCCTCGACGTGCTCGGCCTCCCGGGTCAGGTAGGACTGCGGGATGAAGAGCGGGAAGTACGCGTTCTGGGCGCCCGCCTCCTTGATCCGCGCGTCCATCTCCTGCTGCATCCGCTCCCACAGCGAGTACCCGTACGGCCGGATGACCATGGTGCCGCGCACCGGGCCGTTGTCGGCCAGCTCGGCCTTGTTGATCAGGTCCTGGTACCAGCGCGGGAAATCGTCCGCCTGGGGTGTGAGTACGGGAGCCTTTGCCATGCCGCAGATGGTACGGGGACAGCGGCACCGGACGTGAATCGGCGGGGTCGGGAATCGGCCCAATCCTCACCTTCAAACCTCTGGACTACGGCCCGGAAGGGGAGTTGGCTGGCTCGGGGGGCATGCGCGGCGTGACGATGACGGTGCGTGGCGTAACCGGGGGGCGTACGAGGAAGGCTTTCGGCGAGACGGCGACGCGGCTGATTGGGGCGCTCGATGACACCTACGCTCGCACGGCACCCACGGACACACCGGACCGACGGCAGGGCGCGTGACTGGGCGGAGATCCAGGAGCGGATGCTCGTACCGCTCTACGAGGCGGTGCACGAGCGGTTGGAGGTCGGCCCCCGCACCCGGCTGCTCGGCATCGGGTGCGGATCGGGACTCGCGCTGCTCATGGCCTCGGCCCGGGGCGCGGCGGTCACGGGTTGCGATCCGGACGAACGGCGCCTCGAACTGGCCCGGCAGCGGCTGCTGCCCGAGCCGCAGTGGGGCGCGCCGGCCCGGTCGCGCGGCGGGCGCACCCGGCTCGTGCCGGGCGGCCCGGAGGAGGTCCGCGTACCGGAGGGGGCGCCGTTCACGATGATCACCGCCCTCGACCCGGGGACGGCACCGGCGGCGCTGGTCCCCGCACTCGGCGCCGCGGCGGGCCTGGCCGAGCGGGGCACCCCGGTCGTGCTGGCCGGCTGGGGGCCGCCCGAGCGCTGCGCCACCGGGCGGGTGCTGCGGGTCGCGGCCCGGCTGGCCGAGCCGCGCGGCACCACCGCCGCGGTCCGGCTCAGCGGCCGGGACGACCTGGAGGAGCTGGCGCGGGAGGCGGGGCTGCGTCCGGACGGCTCGGGGCGGGTGTCCTGCCCGTTCGGCTACCCCGACATGGACAGCGCGGTGCGCGGCCTGGTGTCGACCGGGCTCTTCGACGCCGCCGTGGCGGCCACCGACGAGGACCAGGTGCGCAAGGAGCTGCGCGAGGCGCTGCACGCGTACCGGCGCGGCGACGGTACGGTCCGGATGGAGAACGTGTTCCGTTACCTGGTGGCCCGGGTGTAGCCGCAGCGTTCCCGCGCGGCCGCACGGCGGCTACTCGGCGGCCTTCGCGAGCCGTGGGATGCCCGCCGCCTCGTAGGCCTCGTCCTCCTCCAGCGTCTCGGCCTCCAGCAGCCGCTCCGCGAGGGCGTCCAGTTGCTCGCGGTGCCGGCCCAGCAGCCGGCAGGCCGTCCCGTAGCACTCGTCCACGATCCTGCGCATCTCGGCGTCGATCACGTCGAGGGTGGCGGGGGCCGCGGACAGTCCGTAGGGCTGCTGGGAGTCGGCCGGGATCGCGGAGAGCGGGCCAACCTTCTCGCTCATGCCCCAGCGGCCGACCATGCCCCGGACGACGTTGGTGACCTGCTCCAGGTCGTTCTCGGCGCCGGTGGTGATCACCCCGAAGACGACGTGCTCGGCGGCCATGCCGCCGAGCGCGCCGATGATCCGGCCGCGCAGGTACTCCTCGGTGTACGCGTAGCGGTCGGAGTCGGGGGTGGAGAGGGTGACCCCGAGGGCGCGGCCGCGCGGGACGATGGTGATCTTGCGTACCGGGTCGGCGCCCGGGTGCAGCATCCCGAGCAGGGCGTGCCCGGACTCGTGGTAGGCGGTACGGCGACGCTCCTCGATGGGGATCACGAGCGGGCGTGCCGCACCCAGCTGCACCTTCTCCAGGGCGTCGGAGAGCTCGCCCTGCCCGACGGCGCCCTTGCCGCGCTTGACGGCGAGCAGCGCCGCCTCGTTGGCGAGGTTGGCGAGTTCCGCGCCCGTCATCCCCGGCGTCGCACGGGCCACGGCGGTCAGGTCGATGCCGCCCTCCAGGGGGACCTGGCGCAGGTGGATGCGGAGGATCGCCTCACGGCCCGTACGGTCGGGCGGGCTGACGTGGACGACGCGGTCGAAGCGGCCGGGCCGGGTCAGGGCGGGGTCGAGGACGTCGGGCCGGTTGGTGGCGGCCGTGACGACGACGCCCTCGGAGCCGGAGAAGCCGTCCATCTCGGTGAGGATCTGGTTGAGGGTCTGCTCCCGCTCGTCGTGGCCGCCGATGCCGCCCGCCGCGCCGCGGGCGCGGCCGATGGTGTCGATCTCGTCGATGAAGATGATCGCCGGGGCGACCTTGCGGGCCTCGGCGAACAGCTCGCGCACCCGGCCGGCGCCGACGCCGACGATCATCTCGATGAACTCGGAGGCGGAGGCGGAGAAGAACGGCACGTCGGCCTCGCCGGCCACGGCCCGGGCGAGCAGGGTCTTGCCCGTGCCGGGCGGTCCGGCGAGCAGCACGCCGCGCGGCATCCGCGCCCCGAGCGCCCGGTAGGCCTGCGGGCGCTTGAGGAAGTCGACGACCTCGTTGAGCTCGGCCTCCACCTCGTCGATGCCCGCCACGTCGGCGAAGGTGGTGCGGCGGCCCGCCTCCGGGACGACCGGCGTCGGCGGGGCCCTGCGGCCGAGGCCGCCCAGGCCGCCGAGCCCGCCCGCGAGCTTGCTCATCCGGCGGGAGACGTAGAGCCAGAGCAGGACCAGCAGCAGCACCGGGGCGAGCGAGAGCAGCAGGTTGTAGAGCAGGCCGCGCTGCTGGACCACGGGTTCGGCGGTGACGGTGACCTTGTTCTTCGTCAGGGTCGCCCACAGGTCGTCGTCGGCGAAGACCGGCCGCTGGGTCTTGAACTGCATGTACGTGCCCTCGTCCGCCCCCGGCACGTCCTGCTTCTTCTTGAGCTGCCCCTCGATGGAGTCGCCCTTGGAGTAGATCTTCGAGATGTTGTCCGTGGCCAGCTGCCGGTTGAACTCGGTGTACGAGATCGTGGTCGGCCGGGACCCGGTGAAGAACGAGAGCACCAGGTCGGTGATGAGGAAGACGACGAGCGCCGTCAGGATCATGCCGCCCCAGCCGCCCATGCGGCGCCGTCGCCGGGTGGGCGGCGAGGCTGGCGCGCCCTCCGTCCGCCATGGGTCGTCCGGATTCTGCCGGGGCGGTACGGGATTGCCCATATCCCGACAATAAGGACACTGCCGCTCCGGCGCCCCTCAGACCCCGGGCCACTCCTCGGCGGTGAGCGCGAAGCGCTCGTGGTCGCGCCAGGCGTCGTTCAGGTAGAGCATCCGGGGCGTGAAGCCCTCGTGGCGGAAACCGAGGCGCTTGGCCATGGCGACGGACCGTTCGTTCTCCGGCTGCACGTTGATCTCCAGCCGGTGCAGGCCCAGGCCCCGGGGTTCGGGGGCGAAGCAGCGGTCGACGACCAGCCGCAGGCCCTCGCTCATCCGCCCGGTCCCGGCGAAGGGCACGTAGCTGTCGTAGCCCAGGCTGCCGTTGCGGAAGCGCCCCATGACGATGTTGGCCACGTTGCACTTCCCGACGATCCCGCCGCTCTCCTCGTCGAGGATCAGGAACGTCCGCAGCACGGGCCCCTGGCGCCGCAGCAGTTCGGGCAGCCCGTCCGGTTCGACCGGGTTCCACCGGCCGACGTGCTCGGCGGAGCGCAGCACCGCCTCCCGGTAGGCGGGGGCGTCGGCCGGCTCCGGGGGACGGATGTGTACGCGCATGGGTCCATGATGCACGCGCGGCGGCGGCGCCCCCTGCGCAGGGGACGCCGCCGCCGTACGGACGCGGACCTGGGTCAGCCCATGAACTTCTTGAACTCGTCGGGCAGTTCGAAGTTCTGGCCCTCCTGGCCGGCCGGCAGGCCGAAGGCGCCACCGGCCTGCTGCTGCTCGCGACGGGCGGCGTCGGCCTTCTCCTGCTCGGCGCGCTTGAGCGGGTTGCCGCTCTGCCGCTTGCCCTTGGCCTTCTTCTGCTGCTTCTTCTGACGTGCGCCGCCGCCCATGCCCGGCATGCCGGGCATCCCCGGGATACCGCCCTGGGCCATCCGCGACATCATCTTGCGGGCCTCGAAGAACCGCTCCACCAGGCTCTTCACGGCGCTGACGTCCACACCGGAACCGCGGGCGATGCGGGCGCGGCGGGAGCCGTTGATGATCGTGGGGTCCTGGCGCTCACCCGGGGTCATCGACTTGATGATCGCGGCCGTGCGGTCCACGTCGCGCTCGTCGAGGTTGTTGATCTGGTCCTTGATCTGGCCCATGCCCGGGAGCATGCCGAGCAGCTTGGAGATCGAGCCCATCTTGCGGACCTGCTCCATCTGCTGGAGGAAGTCGTCGAGGGTGAACTCCTTGGGACCCTTGGCCAGCTTCTCGGCCATCTTCTGGGCCTCGGCCTGGCTGAAGGTCTGCTCGGCCTTCTCGATCAGGCTGAGGACGTCACCCATGCCCAGGATGCGCGAGGCCATCCGGTCGGGGTGGAAGGCGTCGAAGTCGTCCAGCTTCTCGCCGTTGGAGGCGAACATGATCTGGCGGCCGGTGACGTGCGCGATGGAGAGCGCCGCACCACCGCGGGCGTCGCCGTCGAGCTTGGAGAGCACCACGCCGTCGAAGCCGACGCCGTCGCGGAAGGCCTCGGCGGTGTTGACCGCGTCCTGGCCGATCATGGCGTCGACGACGAAGAGGATCTCGTCGGGCTGCACGGCGTCGCGGATGTCCGCGGCCTGCTGCATCATCTCGGCGTCGATGCCGAGGCGGCCGGCGGTGTCGACGATGACGACGTCGTACTGCTTGGTACGGGCGTGGTCGAGGGAGTCCTTGGCGACCTGGACCGGATCGCCCACGCCGTTGCCGGGCTCCGGCGCGAAGACCGCGACGCCCGCCCGCTCCGCGACGACCTGGAGCTGGTTGACGGCGTTGGGACGCTGGAGGTCCGCGGCGACCAGCAGCGGGGCGTGGCCCTGGCCCTGCAGCCAGCGGCCGAGCTTGCCGGCCAGCGTCGTCTTGCCGGCACCCTGCAGACCGGCGAGCATGATCACGGTCGGCGGCTGCTTGGCGAACCGCAGCCGGCGGGTCTCACCGCCGAGGATGCCGACGAGCTCGTCGTTGACGATCTTGATGACCTGCTGGGCGGGGTTCAGCGCCTGGGAGACCTCGGCCCCGGACGCCCGCTCCTTGACCTGCTTGATGAAGGCGCGCACCACCGGCAGCGCGACGTCCGCCTCCAGCAGCGCGATGCGGATCTCGCGCGCGGTGGCGTCGATGTCCGCCTCGGAAAGGCGGCCCTTGCCCCGGAGGTTCTTGAACGTCGCTGCGAGGCGGTCGGAAAGGGTGTCGAACACGTCGGTCGCGGATCCTCAGGTCGGGGGCGGGTGATAGGTCGTCCTCAAGGGTATCCGCCCGGGCCGCGAATGGTCTCCACCGCGTCAGCGCAGGGCCCGCTCCACCTCGTCGGCGACCTCGGCCGCCCGTACGTCGGGAAGCGGATCGCCCGCGGTGTCCGTGACGTAGAACGCGTCGACCGCGTTGGCGCCGAGCGTACTGATCCGGGCGGACCTGACGTTCACGCCGGTGGACTCCAGGGCCCGGCCGATGCGGTGCAGCAGCCCCGGGGCGTCGTGGGCGCGGACCTCGATGACGGTCGCGGCGCTGGAGCTGCCGGGGGCGACGGTGACACGGGGCGGAGGGGGCGTGACCCCGCGACGGCGGGGGTACGCGGACTCCCGCTCCGCCAGCCGTGCCTCGATGTCGAGGGAGCCCGCGAAGGCCCGGGCGAAGTCGTTGCGCAGCCGTGCCGCCTCGGGCAGCGAGCCGTACTCGGCGGCCACCCGCCAGCGCAGGAGGGTCACCGGGCCCTGGTGGACGGGGTCGACCGCGCGCAGGTCGGCGGCCCGGACGGTGAGCCGGTGCAGGGCGAGCACGCCCGCCGCCGCCGCCAGCAGCCCGGGCCGGTCGGGGACGGCGAGCAGCAGCTCCACGCCGACGGGCTCGGGTTCGTCGTCCGCGGTCCGCGGGGCGGCCCCGTCGGGGTCGGGCTCGGCGTGGGCGTGCAGCGCGATGACCGGGCCCCCGGTGCGCGCCGCCTCGACCGCCAGACGCTCCTCCTCGGCGGTGGGCTCGGGGTCGGCGGGCCCGGGCACCGCCCCGCTCACCAGCACGGCGGCGACCCGCTTGACCAGGTCGCCGACGAGTGAGGACCGCCAGGCGCTCCAGGCGGCCGGACCGGTGGCGAGGGCGTCCGCCTCGGTCAGCGCGTGGAGCAGCTCCAGCGTCTCGGAGTCGCGGACGGCCTCGGCGACGCTCTGCACGGTGGCGGGGTCGTCCAGGTCGCGCCGGGTCGCGGTCTCGATCAGCAGCAGGTGGTGGCGGACCAGCAGGGCCAGCGTCTCCACGTCGGCGCGGCCGAAGCCGAAGCGGGCCGCGACGTCGCGGGCGATGACCTCGCCGGCCTCGGAGTGGTCGCCGGGCCAGCCCTTGCCGATGTCGTGCAGCAGGGCGGCGATGAGCAGCAGGTCGGGGCGGCCCACCCGGCGGGTCAGGCGCGAGGCGCGCACCGCGCATTCGATGAGGTGCCGGTCGACGGTCCAGATGTGCACGGCGTTGCGCTGCGGGCGGCAGCGGACCCGTTCCCAGTCGGGGAGCAGCCGCGTGATCATGCCCGCGGCCTCCAGTGCCTCCCACACCTGCACGGTGGACTCCCCTGCGCCGAGCAGCGTCACGAGCTGTTCGCGGGCCTCGGCGGGCCACGGCACCGGCAGCGGCCGGGTGGCCTGGGCCACGCTCAGCCGGCGGACCGCGTGCAGCGACAGCGGTACACCGTGCTCGGCGGCGGCCGCGGCGGCGCGCAGCGGCAGCACCGGGTCGCGCTCGGGCCTGGCCGTGAGCGCGAGGACGGCCTCGCCCTCGTGCTCCACGACGCCGTCGGCGAGCGGGGTGCGCTCGGGCGCGTTCGCGCCCTGCTCCGGGCGGGAGCGGCCGAGCAGCCCGCGGCGGCGGGGCCGCATCTGGCGGGAGCGCAGGACCCGCCCGACCTCGCGCCAGGTGACGTCGAAGGCGTAGCCGACGGTCCGGGCGGCCTCGTACACCTGGCGCAGCAGCGCGTCGGCGTCGAGCAGGCCGAGTGCGCCGGCCACCTGGTCCTGCTCCTGAAGGGCCAGCCGGTCGGTGGCGCGGCCGGTCACCAGGTGGAGGGCGTCCCGGGCGTCGAGCAGCCGGGTCCGGGCGTCCTCCAGGCCCTCGCGGGGCGCGTCGGCGAGCCAGGAGGCGGCGACGGCGCGCAGGGCGGTGGCGTCGCGCAGCCCGCCGCGGGCCTCCTTGAGGTCGGGCTCCAGCAGGTACGAGAGCTCGCCGTGGCGCTCGGCGCGCTCCAGGCACAGCTCGTGGAGCGCGGGGAGCCGCTTGGGCGCCTGGTTGCGCCAGTCGGCGAGGACCGCGGTGCGCAGGGAGGCCGTGAGGGCGGCGTCGCCCGCGATGTGGCGGGCGTCGAGGAGGCCGAGCTGGACCTTGAGGTCCTCGGCGGCGGTCTTGCGGGCCTCCGCCGGGGTGCGGACGGAGTGGTCGAGGGCGACGCCCAGGTCCCAGACCGGGTACCAGATCCCGTCGGCGAGGCCGGCGACGTCCGCGGGCCCGGCGGAGCCGTCGTGGAGCAGCAGCAGGTCGAGGTCGCTGCGCGGGGAGAGCTCCCCCCTGCCGTAGCCGCCGACGGCGACCAGCGACCAGCCCCGCGTCCCGGTCCGGTCGGCCGCACCGCGGGCGAGGTCGGCGAGCCAGGCGTCGGTCAGGGAGGCCAGCGCCTTGCGCCGCGGCGGCCCGGACGGACCCTCGCCGTTCAGGAGGGCCAGCCGGGCCGCCGCATAGCCTGCAGGGGCGTGTCCGTCGTGGGCTTTCGCGTCGACGTTCTCCGTCACACTGTCTCCAGTCGCAGGCCGTGCGGTGGAACTGCTCGGGTTCGGTGGTGCGAAAGGGCGCGGCCGGATCACCGGCCGCGCCCCCGCGTCCTTTAGAGCGCGTCCGGGCCGCGCTCCCCGGTCCTGACCCGTACGGCGGTCTCGACCGGGATGCTCCAGACCTTGCCGTCACCGATCTTGCCGGTGCGGGCGGCCTTGACGATGACGTCGATCAGCTGGTCGGCGTCGCCGTCCTCGACGAGCACCTCGATGCGGATCTTGGGCACCAGGTCCACGGTGTACTCGGCACCACGGTAGACCTCGGTGTGGCCCCGCTGACGGCCGTAGCCACTGGCCTCGGTGACCGTCAGGCCCTGGACGCCGAAGGCCTGCAGCGCCTCCTTGATCTCGTCCAGCCGGTGCGGCTTCACGACCGCGGTGATGAGCTTCACGCGTCCACCTTCTTCGACGGGGCGTCGGTCACCTGGGTGCCGCTGCCACTGCTGCTGTCCAGGGAGGAGAGGGCGGAGCGGACCGCGCCGGCCACGCCCGCGAAGTCGTAGCCGGTCTCCGCGTGCTCGGCCTGGTCGATGCCCGCGACCTCGGTGTCCTCGCTGACGGTGAATCCGATCACCAGGTCGATGAGCTTGGCAAGGATCGCCGAGGCGATCAGCGAGTAGAACAGGACCACGCCGACGCCCAGGAACTGCTTCCACAGCTGGTCGAAGCCGCCGCCGTAGAAGACGCCCTTGGCGGTCTGGCCGACCCCGCCGGTGGCGAAGAAGCCGATGAGCAGGGAGCCGACGATGCCGCCGACCATGTGGACGCCGACCACGTCGAGGGAGTCGTCGTAGCCGAACTTGTACTTCAGGCCGACCGCCGCGGCGCAGGCCACACCGGCGATGACACCGACCGCGATCGCGCCGAGCGGGCTGACCGAGCCGCAGGCCGGGGTGATGGCGACCAGACCGGCGACCGCGCCGGAGGCGGCGCCCAGGGTGGTGAAGGAGCCGTGCTTGATCTTCTCGTAGGCGAGCCAGCCGAGCATCGCGGAGGCGGTGGCGACCTGGGTGTTGGTGAAGGCCACGGCCGCGACGCCGTCGGAGGCGAGCCAGGAGCCGGCGTTGAACCCGAACCAGCCGAACCACAGCAGGCCGGCGCCGAGCATGACCAGCGGCAGGTTGTGCGGGCGGAACGGGTCCTTCTTGAAGCCCACGCGCTTGCGGATGACGAGGATCACGCCGAGCGCCGCGGCACCGGCGTTGATGTGCACCGCCGTACCGCCGGCGAAGTCGATCACGCCGCGGGTGAAGAGGAAGCCGTCCGACGCCCAGACCATGTGGGCGACCGGGAAGTACACGACCGTCGCCCACAGGGCCACGAAGAGCGACCAGGCGGTGAACTTCACCCGGTCCGCCAGGGCGCCGCTGATCAGGGCGGGCGTGATGATCGCGAACATCAGCTGGAAGACGGCGAAGACGTAGACCGGGATGGTGTAGCCGTCCCACAGCTGGGAGATCCCGATGTTGCGCATGCCGGCCCAGTCGAAGCCGCCGAAGAAGGCGTTGCCGGAGTCGAATGCGACGGTGAAGCCGTAGAGCGTCCACAGCACGGTGACGATGCCGATGGCGATGAAGCTCATCATCAGCATGTTCAGCACGCTCTTGACCCGCACCATGCCGCCGTAGAAGAAGGCGAGGCCGGGGGTCATCACGAGCACCAACGCTGCGCTCAGCAGCATGAACGCCGTGCTACCGCTGTCGAGCGTGGGCGTATCTGCGGCAAGCGTCAAGAAGCCTGCTGCCATCGGCGTCTCCTCGTCATCCGAACGGCCCGTGCGGGAAGCGGGCTCGATGGGCCGGTTTTCGCCATGAGGTTGTCCCAGCCGGGTTTCCGTCGACGCCATCGGGTGTTTCGGAACCGTGACGAAGAAGTCGTCCGTGTTACGTCGCGATGAACCGCCACCCCAGCGGGCGCCGCCATGACGACGCCGTCACGACTCCATGACCCCTCGGGCGGGCCGACGAGCTGTATACGTGCCGCGCGGGCCGGGGTGTACAAACCTCGCCACGCCGTCGAACGGACGCGTCGGTGAACGAGGACCGGCCGCGGCGGGCCACCCGGTTGACCTGGCATGGGGGAGCCGAGTCGGGCTGTCGGGATGGCCGGCCGCGGCCGGGGTGCGGGGTGGACCGCCGGGTCAGGCGGTCCCGGCGACCTCGGGGAGGTCGGACGCCAGGCGCTCACTGAGCTGGGCGACCTCGGCGACCTTGCCGTAGTCGCGCAGCGCGGTGTCGGCGGTCTTGCGGATGCGGGTGTTCACCCGCTCGGAGCGCACGTGCTTGGCGACGTCGATGGCCTGGACGGTGAGGCCCGCGGCCTCCTCCGGGCTGCGCTGGAGCAGGTGCACGGTGGCCATGCCGATCAGGTTGAGGGCGTAGGCGCGCTGGTGGACGGTGTCCTTGGAGAAGAGCTCGACGGCCCGCTGCATCACCGGGTGGGCCAGCGAGGCGTACGTGGGGCTGCGGCCGGCCACGTACGCGAGGTCGCGGTAGGAGTGGGCGTTCTCGGCGTTGAGCTCGGCCTCGTTGAAGAAGCTGATCCAGTCCGGGTCCTCGGTGGGGCGCGAGTCGGTGTAGGAGTCCTCGGCCATCCGCACGGCGCGGTGGCACTTGCTGACCTGGCCCATGTTGGCGTAGGCGCGGGCCTCCATCGCGTACAGCATCGCCTGGGTGGTGGCGGTCGCGCTGTCCCTGCTGCCGTACTGCGCCAGGTGGATGAGTTCCAGTGCGTCGTCGGG
Source organism: Streptomyces sp. NPDC059718 (assembly GCF_042733315.1). Lineage (NCBI taxonomy): Bacteria > Bacillati > Actinomycetota > Actinomycetes > Kitasatosporales > Streptomycetaceae > Streptomyces > Streptomyces sp. NPDC059718. The sequence goes on along the minus strand of NZ_JBHWGA010000014.1, from coordinate 37,436 downwards.
CCGGTCCAGGTGGATCATCTGGCGGCTCATGCTGGACAGGACGAAGGCACCCAGCGGGCGGTCGTCCGCCTCCTTGGCCGCGTGCAGGGCCAGGACCAGGTACTTCTGCGCCGTGGGGTGCAGGCCGACGTCGTACGACATCCAGCCGGCGAGTGCGGCGAGCTCGGCGGTGACGCGGTAGAGCCGCTTGGCGACGGACTGCGGATGGGACTCCTGGAGCAGGTCGGTGACCTCGTGCAGCTGACCCACCACGGCCTTGCGGCGCAGGCCGCCGCCGCACTGGTTGTCCCACTGCCGGAACATCACCGTGGTGGCCTCCAGCAGCTCCAGCTCGGGCTCGGAGAGCCGGACCCTGCCCCCGGACTCGCGCGGCGGGGGGACGTCGGCACCGGACGCGGGGGTGGGCACCAGCCAGCGCTGCATCGGCTCGACGAGGGCGGGGCCGGCGGCCAGCGCCAGGGAGGTCCCGAGGAAGCCGCGGCGGCCGAGCATCAGGTCGCTGCGGGAGAACTCGTTGATCAGCTGGACCGTCTGCGGCCCGGCCCACGGCAGGTCCACGCCGGTCGCGGCGGGCGGCTGGTGGACGGGGCGCAGGCCGAGGTCCTCCACCGGGACGACGGTGCCGAAGCGTTCGGAGAACAGCTCGGACAGGATGCGCGGGATGGGTTCGCGCGGCTGCTCGCCGTCCAGCCAGCGGCGCACCCGTGAGGTGTCCGTGCTGACGTGCAGCGCGCCCATCTGGCGTGCTTTGCGGTTCACCTGCCGGGCGAGTTCGCCCTTGGACCAGCCGCTGCGCACAAACCAAGAGGTCAACTGCGCGTTGGGCTGCTTGTCCTGTGTGCCGCCCACCGTGACGCCCCCATTCCGTCGCCCAACACCTCCGGGGATGAGGGCCGTTGCCTGCCTGGCCCCCATGTGCCTCAGTGTCCTACGAGTCTTGCCTCCGGCATACCCGCCGGCCCGCACACTTCCGGGGCTTGCGAACCGAAAGTAATCCTACGATCACCCATCCGGCGATGCCTCCAGCGAAAACGCCACCATTCGCCACCCCTTCGAATGAACTACATGTGCACACGGCGCGATTCACTTGACACATGCCGATCAGGCACGGGCGTAACCATCGGCAACTACGACCCGTTGGGGGTGTCATGGGCTTCACGATCGGCAGCATGCGGGAGATGCGACACATCCGCTCCGGCGCGCGCCGCCGGACGCACGCCTCGGCGTGCACCACCGTGGCGGAGTACACCGGGTTGTGCGGATGGGCGGTGGCGCCGGGCGCGCGCGCCACGCGCGGGGGCGGGCAGTGCTCCTGCGGTGACCCGGGGTGCAAGGCACCGGGCGCCCACGCACTGGAGTTCGCCGGCGAGGTGCCGGCCGGGGCCACCCTCGAGGAGGCCGTGGCCGCCTGGGAGCGCGTGCCGGGCGCGGCGCTGATGCTCCCCGTGGGCCGCGCCTTCGACGTGATCGACGTGGCGGAACGATCCGGCGTACGCGCCCTGGTGCGCCTGGAGCGCATGGGGCTGCGTCTCGGGCCGGTCATCGCCACCCCGGACGGCAGGGCGCAGTTCTTCGTCGCACCGGGTGCCGCCGCCGAGCTCCCGCACCTGCTGTACCGCATGGGCTGGGACGACGCCGACCTCGACCTGCGCTGCCTCGGGCCGGGCGACCACGTGACCGCCCCGCCCTCCGACCTCGGCGGCCTCGGCCCGGTCCGCTGGCTGCGGCCGCCGGCGCTGGACGCCTCCCGCCAGCCGCCGGAGGCCCGGCTGCTGCTCGGCACGCTGGCGTACGTCTGCCACCGGGACCGCGCGTACGCGTGAACGACGAGCAAGGGGCGCACTCCCACGAGTGCGCCCCTTGTCCACGTGTCCGCTTGTCCACGGACGCCGCCGGCTACGAGCCGATCAGCGCGTCCACGAAGGCCTCGGGCTCGAACGGGGCGAGGTCGTCCGCCCCCTCGCCCAGGCCGATCAGCTTGACCGGAACGCCCAGCTCGCGTTGGACGGCGACGACGATGCCGCCCTTGGCGGTGCCGTCGAGCTTGGTGAGCACGATGCCGGTGATGTCGACGACCTCGGCGAAGACCCGGGCCTGGACCAGTCCGTTCTGACCCGTCGTGGCGTCCAGGACCAGCAGGACCTCGTCCACCGGGCCGTGCTTCTCCACGACGCGCTTGACCTTGCCGAGCTCGTCCATCAGGCCGGTCTTGGTGTGCAGCCGGCCCGCGGTGTCGATGAGCACGACGTCCGCACCCTCGGCGATGCCCTCCTTCACCGCGTCGAAGGCGACCGACGCCGGGTCGCCGCCCTCGGGACCGCGCACGGTGCGGGCGCCGACCCGCTCGCCCCAGGTCTGCAGCTGGTCCGCGGCGGCGGCACGGAAGGTGTCGGCGGCGCCCAGCACGACGCTGCGGCCGTCGGCCACCAGGACACGGGCGAGCTTGCCGGTGGTGGTGGTCTTGCCGGTGCCGTTGACGCCGACGACCATCAGCACGGCCGGCTGGTCGGCCCCGTCCCCGTTCGGCAGCCCGTCCGTGTGGAGCGTGCGGTCCAGATCCGTGCCGATCAGGGCCAGGAGTTCCTCGCGCAGCAGCTGCCGCAGGTCGGCGGGGGTGCGGGTGCCGAGCACCTTCACCCGGGTGCGCAGCCGCTCCACGAGTTCCTGGGTGGGGGCGACCCCGACGTCCGCGGTGAGCAGGGTGTCCTCGACCTCCTCCCACGTGTCCTCGTCGAGGTGCTCGCGCGCGAGCAGCGTGAGCAGCCCCTTGCCGAGCGCGTTCTGCGAGCGCGACAGCCGGGAGCGCAGCCGCACCAGACGGCCGGCGGTGGGCTCGGGCCGCTCGATCTCGGGGGCGGCCGGGCGCTCCTCGACGAGGACGCCGCCGGCGGAGGCGTCTTCCGACTCGGGGAGCTCGACCTCTTCGATGGTCCGGCGGGGTTCGTCCCGCGGGGCCTCCGCCTCGTCGCCGATCTGCGGTTCGGCGGGGGGCGCGGTGATCGTCGGCTGCTCGGTGGGCGGTGCGGGGGGCAGCTGCTTCCTGCGGCGGCTGCCCACCACCAGCCCGCCGGCCGCCAGGATCACGACCAGGGCGATGACTACGGCAAGAATGACGGTTTCCATAACCCGTCCAGTATCGGTCACGCGGCGCGCCCTCCCGGGAGCCACCCGGCCGGCGTCCGCGACTCTGTCCATCTGACGGTTCGTCAGCTAACGTCGGCGCATGCCTGCCACTGTCGTACGTTTCAACCTCGTCGACCCCGCGGCCGCGCCCGGGGCGCTGAGCCACCGCTACCGGGCCGCCCTGGAGATGGCCGCGTACGCCGACGGACACGGCGTCGCCACCCTCCAGACCGAGGAGCACCACGGCTCCCCCGACGGCTGGCTGCCCTCGCCCCTGACCTTCGCGGGGGCCGTCCTCGGCGCGACCCGCCGCATCGCGGTCACCGTCTCCGCGCTGATCGGGCCCCTGTACGACCCGCTGCGGCTGGCGGAGGACCTCGCGGTGCTCGACCACGTCGGCGGCGGCCGGCTGGTCACCGTCGCCGGCATCGGCTACCGCCCGGAGGAGTACGAGGCCCTCGGGGTGGACTGGCACCGGCGCGGCGCCCTCCAGGACGAGCTGCTGGAGACGCTGCTCACGGCGTGGACCGGTGAGCCCTTCGTCTTCCGCGGCCGGACCGTCCGGGTCACGCCCCGTCCCCACAGCTCCCCGCACCCGCTGCTGATCGTCGGCGGCAGCTCGCGCGCCGCGGCGCGCCGGGCGGCGCGGTTCGGCCTGCCGTTCTTCCCCAGCGCCCACCTCCCGGAACTGGAGACGTACTACCGGGAGCAGCTCGCCGAGCACGGCACCGAGGGCTGGTGCCTGATGCCTCCGCCGCAGGTGCCGCTGCTCCACCTGTCGAAGGACCCCGACCGCACCTGGGCCGAGTACGGGCGGCACCTGTTCCACGAGGCCGCCACCTACGCCTCCTGGCAGTCCGCCGGCATCCGCTCGGCGGTGCGCTCCGGCGCGGCCTCCCCGGAGGAACTGCGCCGCGAGGGCGTCTACCGCGTGGTCACCCCCGACGAGTGCGTCGCCTTCGCGGAGGCGAGCACCGACCCGGCCGCCGCCCTCGTGCTGCACCCGTTGTGCGGGGGCATGCCGGTCGAGGAGGGCTGGCGGAGCCTGCGCCTGTTCGCGGAGCAGGTGCTGCCCCGGCTCAAGGACTGACCGGGCCCGGCCGCGAGCGGCCCGGCGCACGACGCCGCCCCGGGCCCGCAGGGGCACCACGGGGGCGGCGCCGCGGAAGCGGGTGGGGCCGGTCAGCCCATCTCCTCCAGGGTCTTGCCCTCCGTCTCCGGGACGAACTTGACGACGAAGGGGATGGAGAGCGCGGCGAAGGCCGCCGGAGCGGCCGTTGGCGCACCGAAGCAGAGGATCCCCCAGGGATCCCCTCTATGCGTTCACAACTTGAAGTCAGTCCTTGAGGCGCTGGCTGATGACCTTCGACACACCGTCGCCCTGCATGGACACGCCGTACAGCGCGTCGGCGACCTCCATGGTCCGCTTCTGGTGGGTGATGACGATCAGCTGCGAGCTCTCCTGCAGCTCACGCATGATGCGGATGAGCCGCTGCAGGTTGGTGTCGTCCAGCGCGGCCTCGACCTCGTCCATCACGTAGAACGGGCTCGGCCGGGCCTTGAAGATCGACACCAGCATCGCCACGGCGGTCAGCGAGCGCTCGCCGCCCGACAGCAGCGACAGCCGCTTGACCTTCTTGCCCGGCGGCCGGGCCTCCACCTCCACACCGGTGGTGAGCATGTTCTCGGGGTCGGTGAGGATCAGCCGGCCCTCGCCGCCGGGGAAGAGCCGGGAGAACACGCCCTCGAACTCGCGCGCCGTGTCGTGGTACGCGGAGGTGAAGACCTGCTCGACCCGCTCGTCCACCTCCTTCACCACCTGGAGCAGGTCGGCCCGGGTCTTCCTCAGGTCCTCCAGCTGTTCCGAGAGGAACTTGTGCCGCTCCTCCAGCGCCGCGAACTCCTCCAGCGCCAGCGGGTTGACCTTGCCCAGCTGCTGGTACGCCCTCTCCGCCGCCTTCAGCCGCTTCTCCTGCTCGCCCCGGTGGTACGGGCGCGGCGTGTTGCGCGGGTGCTCCGGGTCCTCCGGCAGCACCTCGCCCTCGGCGGGCGGGGACGGCGGCACGAGCTGGTCCGGCCCGTACTCCGCGACCAGGCCCTCGGGCTCGACGCCGTACTCCTCCAGCGCCTTGCCCTCCAGCTGCTCGACCCTCATCCGCTTCTCGGCGCCCAGCACCTCGCCCTTGTGGACGGAGTCGGTCAGCCGGTCCCGTTCGGACTTCAGTTCCCGGCCCTGGCGGCGCGCGGTGTCCAGCTCCGCCTCGCGCTCGGCCTTGGCGCGCTCGGCCGCGCCGCGTTCCTCGTCCGCGCGCCCCAGCGAGACCTGGACGCAGGCCAGCAGGCCGTGCGCGCCCTTCAGCACCGCCGAGGCGACCTGCGCCTCGTACTCCAGACGTGCCTTGCGCCGGGCGGCCCGCTGTCTGGCCTCGCGCTCGGCGCGGGCGGCGCGGTCCAGGCCGTCGGCGCGCCCGGCCAGGCCCTTGACCCGCTCCTCGTGGGTACGGACCTGGAGCCGCGCCTCCATCTCGGTCTGACGGGCGTTGGCGCCGTCGGCGGCCAGCCGGTCCCGCACGGAGGTGTCCGGCTCCTCCTCGGCGGGGGCGGCCTCCGCCTCGCTCAGCCGGAACGAGAGCTCCTCGAACTCCTCTATGGCGGCCGCCAGGGACTCCTCGGCGCGGCCCACGGCGGCGGCAGAACGTTCCGCCTCCCCCGCCGCGGCGCGTGCCTGGCCGCCCAGCCGGCCCAGCTGCTGGGCCACGGCCGACTTCTCCTTCTCCGCGGCCCGCCGACGCTGCGTCAGCTCGTCGACCACCCGGGCGGCGGCCGACCGGCGCTCCCTGGCGGCGGCCTGCTCCTCCGCCAGCGCCTCGCAGCGCCCGGCCAGTGCCTCCAGCTCCGCGGCGGCCTCGTCGACGGCGGCCTGCACCTCCAGCAGGCTGGGGGCACCGGCCGAGCCGCCGTGGGCGAAGTGGGCGCCGAGGACGTCGCCTTCCGCGGTCACCGCGGTCAACCGCGGGTGGGCGGCGACCACTGACTCGGCGTCGGCGAGGCTCTCCACGACGACGTAGTCCCGAAGCAGACGGCGCACGGCCGGGAGCAGTTCGTCGGGGCCGCCGACGAGCGCGGCCGCCGCACGCGCGCCCGGGGGCACCTCGGCGGTCTCCTGCGGGGCGGCGTCACCGGCGACCAGCAGCGCCGCGCGTCCCGCGTCGTCCTTGCGCAGCAGCCGCAGCGCCTCGGCGGCGGCGGACGGGCCCGAGACGGCGACCGCGTCGGCGGCGGCGCCCAGCGCGGCCGCGACCGGCACCTCGTGGCCCTGGGCGACGGTGAGGAGTTCGGCGGCGGGGCCGAGCAGCCCGGCCAGGCGGTCGCCCGCGGCGAGCAGGGCACCGGTGCCGTCCTTGCGGCGCAGGCCGAGGGCGAGTGCGTCGTGGCGCGCGGCGAGGGCGGCCCGCCGGCGTTCGGCGGTGGTGGCGGCCTCGCGGGCGGCGGAGTGGGCCTCGTCGGCGCGGGCCTGCTCGTCCTTGGCCGCTTCGAGGCGCTCGTCGAGCTCGGAGTCGTCGGCGTCCAGGTCCTCGACCCGGGCGCGGAGTTCCTCGTACTCCTCCTGCGCGGACTCGGCACGCTCGCGCGCCTCGTCGCGGGCGGCGGTCAGCCGGCCGATCTCGGCCTCGGCGGATCCGGCCTTGGAGCGGGCGGCGTTGACCTGACCCTGCAGCCTGGCCAGGCCCTCGCGGCGGTCGGCGATGGCACGGGCGGCGGCCTTGAGTGCCTTGTCCTCCTCCGCGAGGCGGCGTTCCAGCTCGGCCCGGTGGTCGACCGTGTCGTCCAGGGCGCGCTGGGCGGCCTCCAGGGCGTCGGTGAGCTCCGCCTCCTGTTCGCGGATGCGGGCGGCCTCGCGCTCCATGTCCTCCGGGTCGCGGCCGCGCCGCTCCTCGGCGGGCTGCGCGGTGGCATGACGTACGCGCTGCTCGGCCAGGCCGATGGTGCCGCGCACCCGCTCGGCCAGTTGCGACAGCCCGTACCAGGTGGCCCGGGCGTCGGCGAGCCGCGGCGCGAGGGCCCTGACCTGCTCCTCCAGGCGCGCCTCGCGTTGTACCGCGGCCGCCAGCTCCGACTCGACGGCGTCGCGGCGCTCCTTGAGCGCGGCCTCGTCGGCGACCTCGGCGTGCAACGCCTTCCGCAGGGTGACCAGGTCGTCGGCGAGCAGTCGCAGCCGGGCGTCGCGCAGGTCGGCCTGGATGACCACCGCCCGGCGGGCGACTTGTGCCTGCCGGCCCAGCGGTTTGAGCTGACGGCGCAGCTCACCGGTCAGGTCCTGGACGCGGGCCAGGTTCGCCTGCATGGCGTCCAGCTTGCGCAGCGCCTTTTCCTTGCGCTTGCGGTGCTTGAGGACCCCGGCCGCCTCCTCGATGAAGGCGCGGCGGCCCATCGGATCGGCGTGCAGCACCGAATCCAGTTGTCCCTGGCCGACGATGACGTGCATTTCACGGCCGATACCGGAGTCGGAGAGCAGTTCCTGGATGTCCAGCAACCGGCAGGTGTCGCCGTTGATCTGGTATTCGCTGCCGCCGTTGCGGAACATGATCCGCGTGATGGTGACCTCGGCGTAATCGATCGGGAGGGCACCGTCGCTGTTGTCGATCGTGAGCGACACCTCGGCCCGGCCGAGCGGCGGCCGTCCCGTCGTGCCGGCGAAGATGACGTCCTCCATCTTGCCGCCGCGCAGCGACTTGGCACCCTGTTCGCCCATGACCCAGGACAGCGCGTCCACGACGTTGGACTTGCCGGAACCGTTCGGGCCGACGACACAGGTGATTCCGGGTTCGAATCGCAGGGTCGTCGCCGAGGCGAATGACTTGAACCCGCGCAGGGTCAGGCTCTTGAGGTGCACGCCGCTGGACTCTACCTCCCGCTCCCGGTTTCACCGAGGAATGCGGGGGGCACATGCAATGCAAGGGCGGAGATCATGGGAGGGCGAACGGGGCGGCAAACGACGAAGGGACGCCGGGGCGTCCCTTGCACATTCCCAAACGGAGTCGTTTCCACTGACCGGCCGAAAGGCCGGGTCAGGCGAGAACCGGCTCCGCGTGAGGTACGTCGACGAGCTCGTGCGAGGCAGCGGCCAGCGCATCGTTCTCGGCCTGGATCCGTACGAGCTCGGTTTCCAGGTCCTGGACACGCTGCTGCAGCCTTCGCATCTCGGCGAGGAGTCGAGGGTCGGGGCCGCCGACGTAACCGAGAAGCGCCTTTGCCATGATGGATGGTCCTCCACGCTGAGTGACCGACCGGGGAGCGGTGTGGGTCGTGAGTGAGGGGTTATAGGCACCCGCGCCGTGTGCGCCGAAGCTGCCCTTTGCCATGCCTACAGCTGCGGTGCGCGGGGCTTCCAGCGTCTCACCAAATAGTTAGACGGTCAACACGATCACAGCCCGGTCGTCGGGTGCGCCTAAGAAAACACGGCGCGAGAGGGCGCCGCGGGCGTCCCGCGTGGCGTGGAGGACGGGGCCGTCGACCGCTCCCCGAAGATCACCGCGTCCTCGATGTCGGCAGCCTCGCACGCGGTGCGCGAAATGGCAACCTCCTTGTCGCTCTTGCCAGGTGAGATTGCCGTTGATCTGTCACCTCACCCCTCACCTGCGAGGACGGGGCGGTGTGCGGGTCGGTGGGTCAGCGGATCGCGAAGCCGTCGTAACCGCCGCGCGGCTCGCCCCAGATTTCGGTGACGCCGTCGACGCGTCCGGGCGTGTCGCCGGTCCGCAGCCAGTCGAGCAGACCGTCGCAGCGCGACCGCTCGCCTTCGGCCACGATCTGCACGCGGCCGTCCGAGAGATTGCTCACATACCCGTCGAGTCCGCCGATCTCCAGTGCGTTCACCCGCGTCCACCAGCGGAAACCCACTTGGTGCACACGGCCTCGCACCCAGGCGGTGAGTCGGACAGCGTCGTTCATGAAAGCACGCTAACCCGTCAGTTGCCCAGGGTTCACACCTGCCCCGCCTGTCTTTCGGTACAGTCGCGCCGCAACAGGACTCACCCGTTCGGGTGAACACCGTCGACATAAAGGACTGCACCGGATGGGCCGCCACAGCCGTAAAGCCTTTGAGCCGGCGCCGTTCTCGGAGGAGGCGCCGCGCCACCGCGGGCAGAGCAGCAGGGCCCGGCGGCGCAAGCAGAACCCGGTGCGCACCGGGCTGCTGGCCTCGTCCGCCGCGCTGGCCGTGGGTGCGATCGGCGTCTCCAGCGGGCTGCTGCCCTCGCCGGACGGCTCCGGCGGGTTCTCGTACCACGACGACGCTCCCGGCCAGGTCCAGGCCGCCGGGCTGCCGAACACCGCGAGCCCCCAGGACGTCGGCGCCATCCCCGCAGACCGGGACACCTCCGCACCCGCCAGCCGCGGCAACGCCCGTACGACCGCACCCCCCGCGGCCCCGTCGGCACCGGCGACCATCGCGACGCCGACCCCCTCCGCCTCCACCTCCGCCCCGGACGACGGCGCTGCGACCCCCACCGCTCCGCAGCCCTCCGCGTCCTCCGCGCCGGCCACCGTCCCCTCCCCGCCCGCGGCCACCCTCGTGCCGGGCGGCGGCGACAAGGCTCAGGACGGCGACAGCGTCGCCGAGGTCTCCGTCCTCGCCCTGGTGAACACCGTCCGGGCCACCGCCGGCTGCAAGCCGCTGCGCGACGACAAGAAGCTCTCCGAGCTCGCCTCCGACTTCAGCGCCGACATGGCCGCCCGGGCCTTCTTCGACCACACCGACCCCGACGGCGACGACCCCTGGGACCGCGCCGCGCAGGCCGGCGTCAAGGACCTCGGCGGCGAGAACATCGCCCGCGGCCAGGCCACGGCCCAGGAGGTCATGGACGCCTGGATGAACAGCGAGGGACACCGCGCCAACATCCTCAACTGCGACTACAAGACGATCGGTGTCGGCGCCGTCTTCGGCGACGGCGGCCCCTGGTGGACGCAGGACTTCGGCTACTGAGCCGGCCACCGTCCATCGGCGCTCCGTTGAGCGCCGACGGCTCCGGGCACGTACAGGTGGGCGTGGTCGAGAAGGACACGCCGCCGGAGGGCGGCCCGGCAGCCTCCCGGAGCAGGCAAAACCCGCGATTCACGCGCGGTGCGCGTCCTGCCCGGCCGCAAGCGGGGGCCGGGGGGCGGGAAGGACCGGGCAGCGCTCCCCCCGTCCTAAGGAGCGGTGAGTGCCCCCTCGATCGAGGAGCCGTGGCGCTCCAGCCAGGCCTCGCGGCGTTTGATCTGGTCGCCGACCCCCTCGTGCCACATGCGGGCCCAGCCGCCGCCCTCGGTCTCGGCCATCCCCTTCATGGAGAACCACGCACGGCGGGCCCGGAGCACGGCGACCTCCAGCAGGCGGCCGCGGTCCGTGCCGGACATGCCGTACGCGTCGGCGAGGAGGCGGCAGCGCCGGGGGACGTCCACGTCGCGCAGGTGGGGGTCGGCGTCGGCGGGGTCGCCGATGGGGGCCCAGTAGAGCATCGCGTTGTGGATCTCCTCGACCCTGGGGACCGGCCTGGCCAGGTCGAAGTCGATGAGCGCGGCGGCCCGGCCGGCCCGGAAGACGATGTTGTCGGGCGTGAAGTCCATGTGCCCGATCACCTCGGCGGGATGCGCCGGCGCGGGAGGCATGTCCGGATGCGGGGCGGGACCGGCAGGGGCCCGGACACCGTCGGGTGGGCTGAAGCCGGCGACCGCGTCGTCGTAGGCGCGGACCAGGCGGCCGACCGAGACGAGGCGGTCCTCGTCCGCGATCCAGGCGGGCCGCGGCCGTCCGGCGACCTCCCCCGCCACGTAGGTCAGCACCTCCCGGCCGGCGGCGTCGATGCCGAGGAGGCGCGGCGCACCGGGGAAACCGACGTCCTCCAGGTGACGGAGCAGGGCGTGCACCAGGGGGCTGTGGGCGCCGGCCGGACGGCGGACCGTGTCGCCGACGCGGACGACGCCCTCGGTCACGTCACCGCCGATCAGGGGGATCTCCGGCTGCGGCTCGGCGGTCTCGGCGTACGTGGCGGCGGGGGCGGGCGGAGCGGGCGGGCCGTCGGGAAGCATCCGCCCATTGTGCGCCGTACGGGCCCGGCCACGCCGGGGGTTCGGGGCCATAACTCACCGAGGGAAAGCGCAACCCCACGGGTGGCGCTGTGGACGAGTACGCTCACGCCCATGGAGACGTCCGCCCGTGCCGGCGACGCCACCGGCGGCACCGTTGGTGCCGGGGCGGCGACCCGGGAGTTCGACGTGTTCGCCCGCTCGTGCCCGTCGCGCCCCACGCTGGAGCACGTGACCGGCCGCTGGGGCTCGCTGACGCTGGGCGCGCTGGTCGACGGGGCACTGCGGTTCAACGAGCTGCGCCGCCGCGTCGACGGAGTGAGCGAGAAGATGCTCTCCCAGACCCTGCACGCGCTGGAACGGGACGGGCTGGTGCACCGCGAGGCGCGGCCCACCAACCCGCCGCGGGTGGACTACAGCCTCACACCGCTGGGCCGGGACACGGCCGAACGGCTGCTCGCCCTGATCGGGCTCGTGGAGTCGCGGATGCCGGAGGTACTGGCGGCGCAGCGACGCTACGACGAGCGGACGGTGACGGCGGACGTGCCGCCCGGCCCGCGCGGCGGTCGCTGACAGCGCGGGCAGAAGTAGCTCGACCGGTTCATCCAGGGACGGCGGCGGATCGGGGTGCCGCAGCGGCGGCAGGGCTCGTCCTCGCGGCCGTAGGCGTCCAGGGAGCGGTCGAAGTAGCCGGACTCCCCGTTGACGTTGACGTACAGGCTGTCGAAGCTCGTGCCGCCGGCGGCGAGGGCGTCGGTCATGACCTCGCGGATGTGGGTGAGCAGTTCGGTGGTGACCGGCCGGGTCAGGGTCGCGGTCGGCCGCTCGTAGTGCAGCCTGGTGCGCCACAGCGCCTCGTCCGCGTAGATGTTGCCGACCCCGCTGATCAGCGACTGGTCGAGCAGTGCCCGCTTGATCGTGGTGCGGCGGCGGCGCAGCGCGGTGTGGAAGGCCGCGTCGTCGAAGCGGGGGTCGAGCGGATCGCGGGCGATGTGCGACAGGGGTACCGGCAGCCGCTCGGGGTCGCCGGGCACGCACTCGTGCAGCGACAGGCCGCCGAAGGTGCGCTGGTCGACGAAGCGCAGCTCCGTGCCGAGGTCGTCCTCGAAGCGGATCCGGATCCGCAGGTGGGTCTCGGCGGGCGCGTCCTCCGGCTGGACGAGCAGCTGGCCGCTCATGCCGAGGTGCCCGAGGAGCGCGAGCGGGGAGTCCTGGAGCGGCAGCCACAGGTACTTGCCGCGGCGCAGGGCGGGACCGAAGGTCTGCGCCTCCAGCCGGTCGGCGAAGTCCGCGCCGCCGGCGAGGTGGCGGCGCACGGCACGGGCGTGCAGTACCTCGGCCCGGGCGACGGTGCGGCCGCTGACCCAGCGGTCCAGACCGCGGCGTACGACTTCGACCTCGGGCAGCTCCGGCACGCGGTGCGCTCCTCTCGGAAGGCGGTCCCCCGCCCGGGGAACCGGAAGGCCCGCCCGGTCGGCCTCGGGGGCCGGCCGGACGGGCCTGACGGGTTCAGCTCGCGACAGTGCCGTTCGCGTCGCGCTTGGCGCGGATCCCGCGCCAAGCGGCCTCGGCGGCCTGCTGCTCTGCTTCCTTCTTGCTGCGGCCGGTGCCGGTGCCGTACTCGACACCACCGACGCGGGCGGCAGCCGTGAAGGTCTTCTCGTGGTCCGGTCCGGTCTCGGAGACCACGTACTCCGGGACACCGAGGCCCTCGCCCGCGGTGAGTTCCTGGAGGCTGGTCTTCCAGTCCAGTCCCGCCCCGAGGTTGGAGGACTTCTCGATCAGTGGATCGAAGAGCCGGTGCACCAGCTCCGACGCGGCGTCCAGGCCCTGGTCCAGGTAGACCGCCCCGATCACCGCCTCGAGGGTGTCCGCGAGGATCGACGCCTTGTCCCGGCCTCCCGTGCCCTCCTCGCCCCGGCCGAGGCGGACGAAGCTGCCCAGGTCGAGGCCACGGCCGACGTCGGCCAGGGCTCGGGAGTTGACCACCGCGGCCCGCAGCTTGGCGAGCGTGCCCTCCGGGAGGTCCGGGTGGGTGCGGTAGAGCGTGTCCGTGACCACCAGGCCGAGCACGGAGTCCCCGAGGAACTCCAGACGCTCGTTGGTGGGCAGACCGCCGTTCTCGTACGCGTACGAGCGATGGGTCAGCGCACGCACCAGAAGGGCGGGTTCGAGTGTGTACCCGAGCCGCCCTTCCAGAACCGCGGGGGACGAGGCTGCCTTACCGGCGTCCGTCGACGTTGCGCCGTCTGACGACATGGAGCCCCTCACCCGCCGATCAGACCTCGAGGACCTGACGACGGTTGTAGGTGCCGCAGCTCGGGCACGCGATGTGCTGCTGCTTCGGCTCGTGGCAGCGCTCGCACGCCACCAGGCTCACGGGCGCAGCCTTCCACTGCGAACGGCGGTGGCGCGTGTTGCTGCGCGACATCTTCCGCTTGGGAACAGCCACGGCTACTTCTCCTGGTTCTCGTCGGCGCCGTCCTCGGCACCGCTCAGCTGGATTTCCTGCAGGGCCGCCCAACGGATGTCGGTGACCTCGTGGTGGTGGTCCGGGTCGTCCGCCAGCCGCGCCCCGCAATCGGAGCACAGACCGGGACAGTCGTCCTGGCACACCGGCTGCAGCGGCAGTTCGAGAACCACCGCGTCGCGCAGCACGGGCTCGAGGTCGAACAAGTCGCCCTCGAGGAAGAGAGTGTCCTCCTCCTCGGCGTCGTCACCGGCGTCGGCGGCACCGTGGTGCCCACCGGTCCGGGTGTCGGCGTCGGGGTAGGAGTACAACTCCTGGAACTCCGTCTCGAGCTCGCGCTCGAGCGGCTCCAGACACCTTACGCACTCCCCCGAGAGCGGTGCGCGGGCGGTGCCCGTGACGAGCACCCCCTCCATCACCGACTCCAGGCGGAGGTCCAGCTCGATCTCCGTGCCCTCGCGGACACCGATGACCTCGATGCCCATGTCCTTGGGAGCCGGCACCGAACGGGAGACCTTCTTCATCGCCCCAGGACGACGACCCAGCTCGTGCGTGTCGAACACGAGCGGGTTGCGGTGGTCGAGGCGGGTGTTCAGGGCTCCTGCTTTCTTCGGTTCGGCGCGTGCCCGTCGCCACGACGGCGGGCACGCCAAAGCGCCGGGGATCACACGGCTGAGGGATCAGGATACCGGTCCCCCGGGCTCAGCCCAAACCGCGCTCCTGCTCCAGCTCACGCAGCCGGTTCAGGTCGATCATGCTGGTGTCGAAGAAGCTCGTCTCGTCCAGCGCCGCGCCCTGACCCTGCTGGTGCTGCTGCGGGATGTACTGCTGCTGCTCGTAACCGGTCTGCTGCGGCTGCTGCCAGCCGTAGTTCGGGTCGTAGTACGCCTGCTGCGGCTGGGCGGCGTACGGGTCGGCGTACTGGCCCTGCTGCTGGTACGGATCAGGTTGCCGGCCCTGCTGCTGGTACGGATCGGGTTGCTGGCCCTGCTGCTGGTACGGATCCGGCTGCTGGTAGCCGTAGTCGGGCTGCTGGACAGCGTTCGGGTCGTACTGGTAGTCGCCGGGGGCCACGGGGGCGGCCAGCCCCGCGAGGTACTCGGCGTCGGACTGCCCGGGGACCTGGCCCTCGGGGTCCGCGTCGTGGGCGCCCAGCTCGTCCATGGGGCGGTGGCCGGTCAGCTTCAGGCGGCCCCGTCCGACGGCCTCCAGGGTCTTGCTGAGCACCGCCTCGAAGGCGCCCAGCTTGGCGTCCACGTACTCGTCCGCGCGGCGGCGCAGCGTCTCGGGGTCGGCGCTGCGCTCCGGCGCGTCGTCCTCGTCCGCGTACGGGTAGCCGTTCTCGTCGAGGGCCGGGCCGTGGCCCAGCAGCTTCTCGCGGCCGCGGTCCACCGAGCCGATGGTCTTGGTCAGCACGACCTCGAAGTTGGCGAGCTTGCTGTCGACGTAGTCGTCGGCCTCGGCCCGGATCTCGGTGGCCTCGCGCTGCGCCTCCGTGACGATGCGCTCGGCCTCCTGCTGCGAGCGGCGGGCGATCTCGGTGTCGGAGATCAGCGAACCGCGTTCCGCGTGCGCGGCGCCGATGATCCGGCCGGCCTCGGCCCGGGCCTCCTCGACCATCTGCTCCCGCCCGCCCAGCAGCTGCTGGGCCTGGGAGAGCGAGTCGGGCAGCGCCGACCGTACGTCTTCGAGCATGGCGAGCAACTCGGCACGGTTGACCACGCAGGAGGCCGACATCGGCATGGACCGGGCGGCCTCCACGGCGGCCACGATCTCGTCGAGCTTCTTCTGGACGTCCACGTTCCAGACTCTACTGCTGCGCGAGCTTCTTCTTGAGGGCCTCCAGCACGACGGGGGGCAGCAAGTGCGCGACGTCGCCGCCCCATTGCGCCACCTCCTTGACGAGGCTGGAGGACAGGAAGCTGTAGGTGGGGTTGGTGGGGACGAAAAGGGTCTCCACGCCGGACAGCCCGTTGTTCATCTGGGCCATCTGCAGCTCGTAGTCGAAGTCGCTGACCGCGCGCAGGCCCTTCACGATGGCGGGGATGTCGCGCTGCTTGCAGAAGTCCACCAGCAGGCCGTGGAAGGCCTCCACGCGCACGTTGCCGTACCCGGCGGTGACCTCCTCGATGAGGGCGATGCGCTCCTCGATCGAGAAGAGGCCCTTCTTCGACTTGTTGATCATCACGGCCACGTAGACCTCGTCGTACAGGCGCGAGGCTCGGGCGATGATGTCGAGGTGTCCATTGGTGACGGGGTCGAAGGACCCCGGACAGACTGCGCGGCGCAACGGTGACTCCTCGCTCTGAGGGTTCTGCGGGTGGTTCATGACGCGTCGGTGACGTCGGCGGCGCGACCGTACCAAAGCGTCCCTTCGCCGTACCGCCGGGCCCTGATCCCTTCGTACCCCTCGGGCCAGCGGAATTCCCCGCCTCGGGTGCTCCTCTCCACGGTGGCGACGGCGTCCGCGTCGAGCCAGCCCTGCGTACGGAGTGTGAGCAGGATCTCGCACAGCTCGTCGTCGGTGACGGCGTACGGCGGGTCCAGGAACACCAGGTCGTACGGTTCCGCCGGAGGCGGTCCGGCGACCACCTTCTCGGCCTTTCCGGCCCGCACCTCGGCGCCGGGCAGCCCGAGCACGCGGACGTTCTCCCGGATGACGCGGGCGGCGCGGGGGTCGGACTCGACCAGCAGCACGTGCGCCGCGCCGCGTGAGAGCGCCTCCAGGCCGACGGCGCCCGATCCCCCGTACAGGTCGATGACCCGCGCCCCGTGCAGAACGCCGCGCAGCGACTCCCAGGTGGAGAACAGCCCCTCCTTCGCCCGGTCCGAGGTGGGTCGGGTTCCGTTGCCCGGCGGCACGGCCAGGCGACGGCCACCGGCGGCTCCGGCGATCACGCGGGTCATCTGCGGCTCATTCGTCTCGTGGGCGGGGGAACGGCGCCGGCGCGGCGCCGCTCCCCCACGATACGTAGGTCAGTCCCGGCCCTGCTCTTCCACGGCCCCGACGAGCGCCGGCGAGGCGTAGCGCGACCAGGACAGGCAGCCGTCGGGCGGGCAGAACTCGGGGCGGCGCGGGTCGTGACCGAGCTCACGCAGCTTCGTCCGGACGGAGTCGGGCGTGCGGCCGAAGCGCGCGGCCACGCGGGCGATGGACTCGCCGTCGTGGAACCGGCGGACCAGTTCCTCCTCGTGCTGCGGCACCCAGGGCGCGCCGTGCCCCGGGAACAGCTCGCGCAGCACGTCGCGGTCGGGTATGGGCTCGGCCACGTCGGCCACGAGGGCGAGGGCGCGCAGGGCGCGGTTGAGGGCGATGCGCAGGGACGGGACGTCGGTCAGCGGCAGCGTGAGCGTGCCGGAGGCGAGGAGGGTGTCCGGGTCGTCCTCGGACCAGCCGGCCAGGGTCAGGGTGACGGTGGTGTCGTCGTCGCTGGAGAGCTCGATCCGGAAGACCTTCTCACCGAGCGGCAGTTCGTTGAGATGACGGAACGACATGAAATCAGCCCCCAAAGGTCCAACTACGCCTATTCCCGAGCGGATCGGCGCGGACTGTGTCCATTCTCCCAGGGGGCACTGACAATGACGGTCCGTCAGCCCTTGTCGAGGTACTGCTCGCGGTCCGCGTCGACCAGGCTCTCCAGCGCGCTGCGCAGGTCCGGCTGACCCTCCAGTCCGGGGTCCGCGGCGACCAGCGAGGTGGCCTCCTCCCGGGCCGCCGCGATCACGTCCTCGTCGTCGATCACCGTCAGCATGCGCAGCGACGAACGCGTCCCGGACTGGGCCTGTCCCAGGACGTCGCCCTCACGCCGCTGTTCCAGGTCGATGCGGGACAGCTCGAAGCCGTCCAGCGTCCCGGCCACGGCGTCCAGCCGGGCGCGGGCCGAGGTCGCCTCCGGCATCTCGGACACCAGCAGGCACAGACCGGCCGCCGCACCACGCCCGACCCGGCCGCGCAACTGGTGCAGCTGCGAGACGCCGAAGCGGTCCGCGTCCATGATCACCATGGCGGTGGCGTTCGGCACGTTGACGCCGACCTCGATCACCGTGGTCGCCACCAGCACGTCGACCTCGCCGGCGGCGAAGCGGCGCATCACGTCGTCCTTCGCCTCCGCCTGCATCCGCCCGTGCAGCACCTCCACGCGCAGCCCCGCCAGCGGCCCCTTGACCAGCTGCTCGGCGATCTCCAGCACCGCCAGCGGCGGCCGCCGCTCCGCCTCGTCCTCCGCGGACTTCTTCTTCGGGTCCGGCTCCTCGTCGCCGATCCGCGGGCACACCACGTACGCCTGGTGCCCGTTCTCGACCTCCTCGCGCACCCGCTCCCAGGCGCGCGACAGGAAGTGCGGCTTGTCCTTCGCCGGCACGACGTGCGTGGCGATCGGTGAACGGCCGGCCGGCAACTGGTCCAGCACGGAGGTCTCCAGGTCGCCGAAGACCGTCATCGCGACGGTGCGCGGGATCGGCGTCGCCGTCATCACCAGCAGGTGCGGCGGCTGCTTGGCCTTGCCCCGCAGCGCGTCGCGCTGCTCGACACCGAAGCGGTGCTGCTCGTCGACCACGACCAGCCCCAGGTCGTGGAAGCCCACCTTGTCCTCGATCAGCGCGTGCGTGCCCACGACGATCCCGGCCTCGCCGGTCACCAGGTCCAGCAGCGCCTGGCGGCGGGCGGCGGCCCCCATGGAACCCGTCAGCAGCACGACCTTCGTGCCCAGGTCCGAGCCACCGAGCATGCCGCCCTCGGCGAGGTCGCCCATCATCTCCGTGATCGACCGGTGGTGCTGCTGCGCCAGCACCTCCGTCGGCGCCAGCATCGCGGCCTGGCCGCCCGTGTCGACCACGCCGAGCATGGCGCGCAGCGCCACCATCGTCTTGCCGGAACCCACCTCGCCCTGGAGCAGCCGGTGCATCGGGTGGTCCGTCGCCAGGTCCGCGAAGATCTCGGCCGAGACATGCTCCTGGCCCTCGGTGAGCGTGAACGGCAGCCGCGCGTCGAAGGCCTTCAGCAGTCCGTCCTCCGCCGGCACACGCGGCACGGCGGGCAGCGCGTCGTCCGCCGCCCGGCGCCGCGCGAGGGCCACCTGCAGCACGAACGCCTCGTCCCACTTCAGGCGCTCCTTGGCGATCATGATGTCGGCCTTGGACCTCGGGCGGTGGATCTTCTCCAGCGCCTCCGGCAGCGCCACGAGCCCGCGCGACTCCCGCAGCGCGGCGGGCAGCGGCTCACCCGTGCCGGACCACTGCGTGGCACCGAGGGAGGTCAGCACGGTGTCCACGGTCTTGGCGATCGTCCAGGAGTTGACCTGCTTGCACGCCGGGTAGATCGGGATCAGCCGGCCGGCGAAGGCGTCCACGGCCTCCTTGCCGCCCTCGGCGTCCAGCAACTGGTACTCGGGGTGCGCCAACTGCAGCGCCCGGTTGAACACGGACACCTTGCCGGCGAACATGCCGCGGCGGCCCGGGAGGAGGTCGTGCTCCGGCTTGAACACCCCCCGGCCGAAGAAGACCAGGGTCAGCGAGCCGCTGCCGTCCGTGACGACCACCTCGAGGCGCGACTTGCCCGGGCCGTAGGTCTTCTTCGTCGCCTTGGCGACGCGCGCGACGACGGTGACGTGTTCGTCCAGCGGGAGGTCGGACAGGCGCGTCAGCTCGCCGCGTTCCGCGTAGCGGCGGGGGTAGTGGTGCAGCAGGTCGCCGACGGTGCGCAGGTCGAGGTGGTCGGCGAACACCTTTGCGGTGCGGCCGCCGACGGATTTTGCGAGCGGTTCGTCAAGGGCAGCAGACATCGCGTCCATCTTTGCGCACGGGGCCGACAAAGTTTGTGTTGCGGCCCGGGGTGCGGCGGCTGCGCCGGGCTGCCCGGGTGTTTGTGTGCCGGTTGTTCGCGCCTGCGGCGGGCGGTTTCCCCGCCGCCCGCCCGATTGCCCGGCGCGGTAAGTGACCGCCTCGCTGCGTTCGCTGTGGGGTCGGTGCCGCGCCGGCGCACCTCCTCGGCGCTCGCGGCGCTGCCTTACATTGTTCGGCGCCCGGGTCCGCCGCTCGTCGCCTGTGGGGGCACCCCGCCACACCCCCTCCGGTCGTGTGGGCGGCTGACGGCCGGACTGGGTTCAGAGAGCGGTCCGGGGTTGCCGCAAGTGCCTTACTCACCCCCACCGGCCGTCAGTCGCCCCAACTCGTGGGAGGGGGTGTGGCGGGGTGCGCCCATGGGGGTCCCCCCGGCCGAAGGTTGGGGGAGACGAGCGGCGAACCCGGCGCCCAACGATGTGGGGGTAAACCGCGAGCGCTGAGGACGTGCGCCGGCGCGGCCCCGACCCAGGCACACGTTGCGCAGGCCCGCACTGACCGCGCCGGGCAATCGGGCGGGAGGGCGGGGGATGCCCGCCGCAGGCGCAGACAACCCGCACACAAACACCCGGGCAGCCCGGCGCAGCCGCCCGCACACGACAACGGCGCCGCACGCGGCGACACGGGGTCGGCTACTCGACGCCGATGAGGAGGGGGCACGTTTCCTGGCCGCCGTCGTAGACGACCGTGTCGACCGCGAGGTGGCTGTCACGGACGTGCGCCTCGAGCCGGTCCGCCAGGTCCGCGGGCGCGTCGGACCCGATGACGAGCGTGACCATCTCCCCGCCCGCGGCGAGCATGCGGTCCAGGACGATGATCCCGGTCTCGACGAGGTTGCCGCCGATCACCGCGACGTCCCCGTCGATGAGGCCGAGGACGTCCCCGGCCTGGCAGACGCCGGCCATGGTCCAGGACTGGGCCTCCGCGACGGCGAGCTCGGCGTAGCGCGTGGCGCCGGCCGCGGAGGTCATGGCGACGACGTCCTCGTCGAAGCGCCGGGTGGGCTCGTGGACGGCGAGGGCGGCGATGCCCTGCACCGCGGACCGGGTGGGGATGAGCGCCACGCGGACGCCCTCCGTGCGCGCCTGTTCGGCCGCGGCGCCCACCGCGTGCCGCAGTTCGACGTCGTTGGGCAGCAGGACGACCTCGCGGGCGTGCGCACGGCGGATGGCCTCCGCGATGTCGCCGCTCGCGGGCGGCTCCCCGGGCCGTACGGCGACCACGGTGGCCCCGGCCTGGGCGCACAGCTCGGCGAGGCCGTCGCCGCGCACCACGGCGACGACGGCCCGGAGCGTGCGCTCGCCCCGCCCGCCGATGGCCCCGCGGCGGCCCTGCTCGAGCGCGCGGGCCTGGTCGCCGAAGTGCGTCACCTTGATGCGGTACGGCCGTCCCGCCTCGATCCCGGCCTCGATGGCGGCGCCCACGTCGTCGACGTGGACGTGGACGTTCCACAGCCCGTCCCCGCCGACGACGACGAGGGAGTCGCCGAGCCGGTCGAGCCGGGTGCGCAGCGCGGGGACGGCGCGGTCGGGTGCCTCCAGGAGGTAGATGACCTCGAAGTCCGGCCCGCCGGGCACCGCGTGCGGGTCCGCGCCGTCCCCGCCGGTCGTCGCGCAGCCGTACGGCACGACCTGGGACGCGCCCCTGGGCAACGGCACCCGCAGGGCGTCGTCGAGCGGGCCCATCGGGGCCTGCCCGGAGACCGCGTCCGCGAGGGCGCCCAGGACGGCGACCAGGCCGCGGCCGCCGGCGTCGACGACACCTGCGTCGCCGAGGACGGCCAGCTGCCGCGGAGTTGCCGCCAGCGCGAGGCGGGCGGCCTCGTACGCGGCCCGGGAGACCTCGTGGACGTCGCCGGTCACGGCGGCGGCCGCCTCCGCGGCGGCCGTGGCGACGGTGAGCATCGTGCCCTCGACCGGATGCGCGACGGCCTGGTAGGCGGACTCCGCGGCCCGGCGCAGGGCCGGCCGCAGGTCGCCGGCGTCCTCGGCGAGGACCTCGGCCATGCCGCGCAGCAGTTGGGCGAGGATCGTCCCGGAGTTGCCGCGTGCTCCTATGAGCGCGCCGTGCGCCATGGAGCGCAGGCACGAGGTGAGGTCCGGGATGCCGCCCGAGGCGGCGTGGCCCTCGAAGACGGCGTCCACGGACTGGGCGGCGGACTCCACGGTCAGGAACAGGTTCGTGCCGGTGTCCCCGTCGGCGACGGGGTAGACGTTGATCGCGTCGATCTCCTCGCGTGCCCGCCCGAGCGCCTGGAGGGACAGCCGGCACCATGCGCGCACCGCGGGAGGGTCGAGCGTCGGCGGCACGTGTTTCCTCCTGCGGGGGCGGCCGGGGACCTGGGGTGGGGAGGTGTCCGCACGCAGCGTACTGAGCGCCGGGGCCCTCCGGGCGACCGCCCGTACCGCTGACCATGGTAATTTCGAGGGACAGGAGCGGACGTAGTATGCTGCTCCGGTTGCCTGGGGCTGTCCCGGGCCGTCCCTCGGCATCACTGGTCTTCCTTCAATCATTTTGACGGACGCCGGATGCCGTCGGGATTTATCCGTTAGTGCATCTGAAGTCTTTGGAGTGACCCGTGGCTGCCAACTGCGACGTCTGCGGCAAGGGGCCGGGCTTCGGCAACAACATCTCGCACTCGCACCGCCGTACTCGCCGTCGTTGGAACCCCAACATCCAGACGGTGCGTGCTGTGGTCGGTCGGACGCCGAAGCGCCTCAACGTCTGCACCTCGTGCATCAAGGCCGGCAAGGTCGCGCGCTGACGCATAGGACGTCGTAGCGCAGCCTTGCGGCTACCGGAGCCGGTCCACCCTCGTGGTGGACCGGCTTTCTGCTGTGCCCTCCCGCCGGTTCACCTCAGCGCTGCCGCCAGGCGTGGTCCACGGGGCCGATGCCGCCGCCCAGGGGGAAGCCCGCCGCGATGGCGCCGGTGACGTACTCCTTGGCGGCGTGGGCCGCCTCGGGGACGTCCAGACCCCGCGCCAGGAACGAGGCGACGGCGGACGCCAGGGTGCAGCCGGTGCCGTGGGTGTGCCGGTTGTCGAGGCGCGTGGCGCGCAGCCAGTGCTCGCGGCTGCCGTCGGTGAGCAGGTCGACGGCGGCGCCGCTGAGGTGCCCGCCCTTGATCAGGACCCAGCGGGGGCCGCACTTGAGGACGGCCGCCGCGGCCTCGCGCATGGCGGGCTCGCCGTCCACGACGACTCCTGTGATCTGGCGCACCTCGTCCAGGTTGGGGGTGGCGACGGTGGCGAGCGGCAGCAGGCGGGTCCGTACGACGTCGACGGCGCCGGCGGCGAGCAGCGGGTCGCCGTGCTTGGAGACACCGACGGGGTCGACGACCACGGGGACGTCGAGCGGGGCGAGGAGTTCGGCGACGGCGGTGACGAGTTCCGCCGAGGAAAGCATCCCGGTCTTGACCGCCTGGACGCCGATGTCGTCCACGACGCTGCGGAACTGGGCCCGTACGGCGTCCACCGGCAGGTCCCAGGCGCCCTGGACACCCAGTGAGTTCTGCGCCGTGACGGCCGTGACCACGCTCATCCCGTGGACGCCGAGGGCGAGCATGGTCTTCAGGTCGGCCTGGATGCCCGCGCCGCCGCCGGAGTCGGAGCCGGCGACGGTGAGCACACGCGGTGGGATCGTCATACGGCGAATCTAGTCGCCGTCCGCTACTCGGATCCGAAGTGGTCCCAGCCGCCCGCCTTGTCCCAGGGGGCGCCGTCCACGGTGACCTGGGGTGCCGTGGTGGCCTTCACCACCCGGCCGATGACCCGCCAGCGGGCGGGCAGCTTCGTGTCCGGGGGGAAGGCGGCGACTATCGCGTGGTCCTCTCCCCCGGTCAGCACCCAGTGCAGCGGGTCGACCCCGACGGCCTGGCCGATGTCGGCCATCTGCGCGGGGATGTCGATGTCGGCGGAGGACAGGTCAATGGCGACGCCACTGGCGGTGGCGATGTGGCCGAGGTCGGCGACGAGCCCGTCGCTCACGTCGGTCATGGCCGTCGCACCGAGTTCCGCGGCGGCGGGACCGGCGTGGTACGGCGGTTCGGGACGGCGGTGGGCCTCGACGAAGGCCCGCGGGGAGCGGAATCCCCGGGAGAGGACGGCGAGTCCCGCCGCGGACCAGCCCAGCCAGCCGGTGACGGCGACGACGTCGCCGGGGCGGGCACCGGATCGGGTGACGGGTTCGCGGTCGCGCAGGTCACCCAGTGCGGTGATGGAGACCATGATCGTGTCACCGCGGACGACGTCGCCGCCGACCACGGCCGCGCCGGCCACCTGGCACTCGTCCCGGATGCCGTCCATCAGCTCGACCGGCCAGGTCACCGGCAGGTCGGCCGGGACGACCAGGGCGAGCAGCACCGCGGTCGGGACGGCACCCATGGCGGCGATGTCGGCGAGGTTCTGCGCGGCGGCCTTGCGGCCCACGTCGTAGGCGGTGGACCAGTCACGGCGGAAGTGCCGCCCCTCCACGAGCGCGTCGGTGGTGGCCACCACCCGCCGGTCCGGGGCGGCGACCACGGCGGCGTCGTCACCCGGTCCGAGCCGGACGGCGGGGCTGGAGGTGAGCCGGGCGGTCAACTCCCTGATGAGCCCGAACTCCCCCAGTTCGCCCACGGTGCCCTTCATCTGACTGTCCCCTTCACCTGGCCGGTCCCCTTCTGTGTGCGCTTGCGCGACGGCTTCGGCGCGGCCGGTACCGCGCGGGTCTCCCCGCGGCATACCGCGACGCGGTACCGTGACGTTCCCTCCCACATGATCCTCGTAGCCGCCCTGGAGGTTCCGTGGTACAGGCGTACATTCTGATCCAGACCGAGGTCGGGAAGGCCTCGGCAGTAGCGGAGGTGATCTCCAAGATTTCCGGGGTCATCCAGGCCGAGGACGTCACCGGTCCGTACGACGTGATCGTGCGTGCCCAGGCCGACACGGTCGACGACCTGGGGCGCCTCGTGGTGGCGAAGGTGCAGCAGGTGGAGGGCATCACCCGCACCCTGACCTGTCCGGTCGTCCATCTGTAGGCCCCCTGTAGGCTCGGCGGGTGATGTACCGCCGGGTCGCGCTCGTCTCCCTGTCCGCCGTCGCGTGCTTGTCCGCGGCGGCGGTCTGGATTTCCGCTTCCGGCGGTGCCGCGGGCGGGGTCGCCGTCCCGTCGCCCTCCGCCTCCGCCGCCCGGATGTGCGGCGCCCTCCACGACGCGCTGCCGCGGAAGGTCGACGGCCTGTCGAAGCGCTCGGTGAGCCCCGTATCCGACCTCACCGCCGGATGGGGGGATCCTACGGTGGTGCTGCGCTGCGGCGTGCCGCGACCCGAGATGCTGACCCCGGGCAGCGCGGTGTACAACCCCACCGCGGACGCGGTGGAGGTCAACGGCGTGAGCTGGCTCATCGAGAAGACCGGCGACGGCTACCGCTTCACGACGACCGGCCGCAGGACCTTCGTCGAGGTGACGGTGCCGGCCGATTACGCGCCCGAGGTCGATCCGCTGACCGACCTCGGACGCGCCGTGGAGACGACGATCCCCTCCGAACTCTGACGCGCCCGGCGGACCGCTCGCGGCTCAGCGCAGGCCGGTGGAGCGCCGCAGCGCGGCCTGGATCAGCCGGTCCACCAGTTCCGCGTAGCCGACGCCGCTCTCCTGCCACATGCGCGGGTACATGGAGATCGGAGTGAAGCCGGGCATCGTGTTGATCTCGTTGATCACGAACTCGCCGTCGTCCTGCAGGAAGAAGTCCGCACGGACCAGGCCCTCGCAGGAGGCCGCGTCGAAGGCGGCCACGGCGAGCCGCTGCACCTGCGCGGTCTGCTCCGCGGTCAGCGGCGCGGGGACGACGCCCTCGGCGGAGTCGATGTACTTCGCCTCGAAGTCGTAGAAGTCGTGCGCGGTGACCGGGGGGATCTCCGCGGGGACCGAGGCGCGCGGGCCGTCCTCGAACTCCAGGACGCCGCATTCGATCTCGCGGCCCCGCAGCAGCGACTCCACGAGCACCTTGGGGTCGTGCCGGCGGGCCTCCTCGATCGCCTCGTCCAGGCCGGCGAGGTCGTCCACCTTGCTGATGCCCATGGAGGACCCGGCACGGGCGGGCTTCACGAAGACCGGCCAGCCGTGGTCGGCGGCGAAGTCCACGACCTTCTTGCGGGCCGCGGCCGGGTCGTTCTCCCACTCGCGCGGGCGGATCACGACGTACGGGCCGACGGGCAGGCCGAAGGAGGTGAAGACCCGCTTCATGTACTCCTTGTCCATGCCCACGGCCGAGGAGAGCACTCCGGAGCCGACGTAGGGCACGCCGGAGAGCTCCAGCAGGCCCTGGAGGGTGCCGTCCTCGCCGTACGGGCCGTGCAGCATGGGGAAGACGACGTCGACGTCGCCCAGGACCTTGGGCACCGAGCCGGGCTCGCTGTAGACGACCTCACGGCTGGCCGGGTCCACCGGCAGCAGCACCGTGCCGTCGGAGGACTCGGTGAGCTGCGCGACGCTCGGCAGCGTGCGGTCGGCGATCGCCATCCGGGACGGGTCGTCGGCGGTGAGCGCCCAACGGCCGTCGGTGGTGATGCCGATCGGCAGCACGTCGTACTTGTCGCGGTCGATCGCGCTCAGCACCGCGCCTGCGGTGACGACCGAGATGGCGTGCTCGGAGCTGCGTCCGCCGAAGACGACGGCGACGCGCGGCTTGCGGGAAGAAGGCTGAATGCTCATGTCGCGTTGACCTTACCGTTCCGGACGTCAGCGTTCCGACTTCGCGGAGCGCGACATCAGCTCCTTGACCGCGACGACGGGCTGCTTCCCGTTGTGCACGATGTCGACGACGGTCTCGGTGATGGGCATGTCGACGCCGTGCCGGCGGGCCAGGTCGAGCACCGACTCGCAGGACTTGACGCCCTCGGCGGTCTGCCGGGTGACCGCGATGGTCTCCTCCAGCGTCATGCCCTTGCCCAGGTTGAAGCCGAAGGTGTGGTTGCGCGACAGCGGCGAGGAGCAGGTCGCGACCAGGTCGCCCAGACCCGCCAGGCCGGAGAAGGTCAGCGGGTCGGCGCCGAGCGCGATGCCGAGCCGGGTGGTCTCCGCCAGTCCGCGCGTGATCAGCGAGCCCTTGGTGTTGTCGCCCAGGCCCATGCCGTCGGCGATGCCCACCGCCAGGCCGATCACGTTCTTCACCGCGCCGCCGAGTTCGCAACCGACGACGTCGGTGTTGGTGTACGGGCGGAAGTACGCGGTGTGGCTGGCGGCCTGCAGCCGCTTGGCGACGGACTCGTCACGGCAGGCGACCACGCTCGCGGCGGGCTGCCGCGCGGCGATCTCCTTGGCCAGGTTGGGGCCGGACAGCACGGCGACGCGCTCCGGGCCCGCCTTGGCGACCTCCTCGATGACCTCGCTCATCCGCTTGGCCGTGCCGAGTTCGACGCCCTTCATCAGGCTGACCAGCACGGAGTCGCGGGGCAGCAGCGACTGCCACTTGGCCAGGTTGCCGCGCAGCGTCTGCGACGGTACGGCGAGGATCACGAACTCCGCGTCCCGGGCGGCCTCGGCGGGGTCGGTGGTGGCCCGGATCGACTCCGGCAGCTCGGTCCCGGGCAGGTAGTACGGGTTGCTGCGCGTGCTGTTGACGGCCTCGATCACCTCGGGGCGGCGGCCCCACATGGTGACCTGGGCACCCGCGTCGGCGAGGACCATCGCGAAGGCGGTGCCCCAGGAGCCCGTGCCGTAGACCGCGCAGCGCGTCGTCACTTGGTGCTGCCCTTCTGCTTGCGCGGGTCGAAGCGCTCGGCGGGCGGCGTCTGACCGCGCAGTTCGCCCAGCAGCTCGCTGACCGCGGCCATGATGGTGTCGGTGGCGTCCTTGAGCACCTCGACGCTGGCCTCCTGTCCGTAGAAGGCCGACAGGTCCACCGGCGGCCCGGCGACGACCCGCAGCGTCTTGCGCGGGAAGAGGCGGAGCTTCTTCTCCTTGGCGTACGGCGGCATGACCTCGTTGGCGCCCCACTGGGCGACCGGGATCACGGGGGCCTTGGTCATCAGCGCGACCCGGGCGACGCCCGTCTTGCCCACCATCGGCCACATCTCGGGGTCGCGGGTCAGCGTGCCCTCCGGGTAGAAGGCGACGCACTCGCCGGAGTTGATGGCGTCCACCGCGGCCCGGAAGGCGTTGGCGGCGTCGGTGCTCTCCCGGTAGACGGGGATCTGGCCGGTGCCGCGCAGGATCGCGCCGACGAAGGCGGGCTTGAACAGCGGCGCCTTCGCGAGGAAGCGGGGGACCCGCCCGCTGTTGTACTGGAAATGCGCGTACGACAGCGGGTCGAGGTACGAGTTGTGGTTGACCGCCGTGATGAATCCGCCCTCGACCGGAATGTGGTCCATTCCGCGCCAGTCCCGCTTGAAGAGAACGACCAGCGGCGGTTTGGCGATGACGGCTGCGAGCCGGTACCAGAAGCCGATTCTGCGGCGGGACACCAGAACTCCTCCTCGTTCCGCCGCCGACCCGGGATCACCGGATCGCGGCCTGCTGTGGTCGGCGGCACCGTACGGCCGGTGCGGCCGCACAAGTGTCGCCGGTAGGGCCACCGTAACGCCAGGGCGAAAGGCCCTCGGGGTGCTCCCCGGCGGAAGCACCGAGGCCAGGAGGCCCGGGCACGTACCAGGGAGATCGTGCACCCGGAGACGGGCCGCCGGGAAGGGGGGTTGGGGGCAGGGTGGCGGTGGGCCCGGGGGACCCGAGCACAATAGTTCGGTGTCACCACCCGTGGAATGGTCGCTCGTCGTCCCGCTGAAGCCGCTGGCCGCCGCCAAGAGCCGCCTCGCGGAGGCCGTCGGCCCCGTGCGGCCCGGGCTGGCACTGGCCTTCGCGCAGGACACGGTGGCCGCCGCCCTCTCCTGCGAGGCGGTACGAAATGTGACGGTCGTCACCGATGATCCGCTCGCCGGGGCCGCGCTGTCGGCCCTCGGGGCGCGCGTCCAGGCGGACTCCCCGGCGGCCGGGCTCAACGCCGCGCTGCGGCACGGCGCCGAGGTGGTCCGCAGGCGCCACCCCACGGCGGCCGTGGCGGCCCTGAACGCCGATCTCCCGGCCTTGCGGCCCGCCGAACTGGCAGCGGTGCTCCGCGCGGCCGCGCGGCGCCCAGGACGGTCGTTTCTGGCCGACGCGGCCGGAATCGGCACCACGCTGCTGGCGGCCACCGCCGGGACCGCCCTCGCGCCGGCCTTCGGGGGACCCTCACGGGCCCGCCACCGGGCTTCCGGCGCCCATGAGATCGTCCTGCCGGACGTGGACTCCGTGCGCCGGGACGTGGATACGGGCGAGGACCTGGCCGCCGCCCTGGTGCTGGGGGTCGGGCCGCACACGCGGGCGCTGCTGCGGCCCGGACTTCGGGCGGCTTCGCAGGAGGGTCCCGCGGTGCCCGGGCCCGCCGGGTGCCCGGCCGCGGGCGCACCGG
The DNA here is from genome assembly GCF_042733315.1 of Streptomyces sp. NPDC059718. NCBI lineage: Bacteria > Bacillati > Actinomycetota > Actinomycetes > Kitasatosporales > Streptomycetaceae > Streptomyces > Streptomyces sp. NPDC059718. The sequence continues at coordinate 8,512 of NZ_JBHWGA010000014.1, read as the reverse complement.
CCCCGGGAAGCGGTGCCCGATAGGCTGAGGCCCATGCAGGCCACCGCGTACACCTACGACCCCGAGACCCGCGCCGGCAGCGTGCTGCTGGACGACGGGACGCCGCTGCCGTTCGACGCGGCGGCGTTCGACGCCGGGGGCTTGCGGCTGCTGCGGCCCGGTCAGCGGGTGCGGATCCGCACCGAGGGCAGCGGGGACGGGCGCCGGGTGGTGTTCGTGACGCTGCAGACCTTCCCCGACCCGGGGGCCTGAGCACATGACGGCACGGGCCGGGTGCCCCTGAATCAGGGGTACCCGGCCCGTCGGCGTGTGCGGGTCCGCGGAATCGTTACCGCTTCGCGGTCCGCTTGGTGGCGGTCTTCCGGGCCGCCGACTTGGCGGGCGCTTTCTTGGCCGGGGCGGTCTTCTTGGCGGTCGCCTTCTTCGCCGTGGTCTTCTTGGCGGCCGCCTTCTTCGCCGTCGTCGCCTTGGCGGTGGTGGCCTTCTTGGCCGTGGCCTTGGCGGCGGTGGTCTTCTTGGCCGTGGCCGCCTTGGCAGCGGTGGCCTTCTTCGCCGTCGTCTTCTTCGCGGCGGCCTTCTTGGTGGTGGCCTTGGCGGTGACGCCTCCGCTCAGGCTGCCCTTGGGCGCCTTCTTGACGGAGACCTCTCCGACCTTGGGGAGCTTCTTCGACCCGCTGACCAGGTCCTTGAAGCCCTGACCGGCGCGGAAGCGCGGGACGGAGGTCTTCTTGACCCGGACCCGCTCCCCGGTCTGGGGGTTGCGGGCGTAGCGGGCGGGACGCTCCACCTTCTCGAACGAGCCGAAGCCGGTGACCGAGACCCGGTCCCCGCTCACCGTCGCGCGGACGATCGCGTCCAGGACGGCGTCGACCGCGTCCGCGGCCTGCTGACGGCCGCCGAGCTTGTCGGCAATCGCTTCAACGAGCTGCGCCTTGTTCACGTCTTCCCCTTCGGAAACTTGCCCGGCGATGAAGTTCGGGCTTTTTCGCACGCTAGGCGGATATATACCGCAAATCAAATACGAAACGGGCGAATCACCCTTGTGCCGCAACGAACTCGGGGCTCAGGAAGACCTTTGATCGGGGAATCGGCCTTCGTCGAGGTCCTTCATCAGTTCCTCCAGACGCCTTGCCGCACCTGCGAGATCGTGCTTCGCGGCCGCGGTGATGACGAGCAGCCGCCGGGTCAACTGCATCCTGACGTCCTCCGGCACTTGCAGACCCGCCACCCGGGTGTGGGCCTGCTTCAACCTGGCAGCGAGGAACCCGTACAGCTCGAGTTGGCCATCGTGTTCCATGTGCCGATTGTGTCATCTGCGGTGAGTTGTCACGAGGTGTGGAGCCGAACACGCCGCAGCGCCCCCCGCCCGGTGGGGGCGGGGGGCGCTGCGGAGGTGGGACGACGGCGGCCGCGGGGGCCGCCGGACCGCTCAGACCTGCAGGGTCTGCGGCTTGAAGGAGGGGCGCTTGGTCTCGTAGGCGGTGATGTCGGCCTCGTTCTGCAGGGTGAGGCTGATGTCGTCCAGGCCGTTGAGCAGCCGCCAGCGGGCGTTGTCGTCCAGCTCGAAGGGGGCGGTGATCCCCTCGGCGCGGACCTCGCGGGCCTCCAGGTCGACGGTGATCTCGGCTGTCGGGTCGGACTCGGTCAGCTTCCAGAGCTCCTCGACCGTCTCCTGCGGCAGGATCACGGTGAGCAGGCCGTTCTTCAACGAGTTGCCGCGGAAGATGTCGGCGAAGCGCGCGGAGATGACCGCCTTGAAACCGTAGTTCTGCAGGGCCCACACCGCGTGCTCGCGGGAGGAGCCGGTGCCGAAGTCCGGGCCCGCGACCAGGACGGTCGCCCCCTGGCGCTCGGGCCGGTTGAGGACGAACTCGGGATCCTTGCGCCAGGCCTCGAACAGGCCGTCCTCGAAGCCGTTGCGGGTGACCTTCTTCAGCCAGTGGGCCGGGATGATCTGGTCCGTGTCGGCGTTGCTGCGGCGCAGCGGGACGGCGCGGCCGGTGTGCGTGGTGAAAGCTTCCATCGTTCTCAGGCCTCCAGGACGGCTGCGCCGGGCAGATCGGCGGGGGACGAGAGGTGGCCGGTGACCGCGGTCGCGGCCGCGACCTGCGGCGACACCAGGTGGGTGCGGCCGCCCTTGCCCTGCCGTCCCTCGAAGTTGCGGTTGGAGGTGGACGCGGAGCGCTCACCGGGGGCCAGTTGGTCGGGGTTCATGCCCAGGCACATCGAGCAGCCCGCGTGCCGCCACTCGGCGCCGGCCTCCTTGAAGACCTTGTCCAGGCCCTCCTCCACGGCCTGCAGGGCGACCCGGACCGAACCGGGCACGACCAGCATCCGCACACCGTCGGCGATCTTGCGGCCCTTGACGACGGAGGCGGCGGAGCGCAGGTCCTCGATGCGGCCGTTGGTGCAGGAGCCGACGAAGACGGTGTCGACCTTCACCTCGCGCAGCGGCGTACCGGGCTCCAGGGCCATGTACTCCAGGGCCTTCTCGGCGGCCAGGCGGTCGCTGGGGTCCTCGAAGCCGGCCGGGTCCGGCACGGAGGCGCTCAGCGGGGCGCCCTGGCCGGGGTTGGTGCCCCAGGTGACGAACGGGGACAGGGAGGCGGCGTCGATGACGACCTCGTGGTCGAAGACGGCGTCCTCGTCGGTCCTGAGCGTGCTCCAGTACGCGACCGCGGCGTCCCAGTCCTCGCCCTGCGGGGCGTGCGGACGGCCCTGCAGGTAGTCGAAGGTGGTCCGGTCGGGGGCGATCATGCCGGCCCGAGCGCCCGCCTCGATCGACATGTTGCAGATGGTCATCCGGGCCTCCATCGAGAGCTTCTCGATGGCCGAGCCGCGGTACTCGATGACGTAGCCCTGACCGCCGCCGGTGCCGATCCTGGCGATGATCGCCAGAATCAGGTCCTTGGCGCTGACGCCGTCGGGCAGCTCGCCGTCGACGGTGATCGCCATGGTCCTGAACGGGGCCAGCGGCAGGGTCTGGGTGGCCAGCACGTGCTCGACCTGGCTGGTGCCGATGCCGAACGCCAGCGCGCCGAAGGCGCCGTGGGTGGAGGTGTGGCTGTCGCCGCAGACGACCGTCATGCCCGGCTGCGTCAGGCCCAGCTGCGGGCCGACGACGTGCACCACGCCCTGCTCGACGTCGCCCAGCGGGTGCAGCCGCACCCCGAACTCGGCGCAGTTCTTGCGCAGCGTCTCCAGCTGCGTGCGCGACACCGGGTCGGCGATCGGCTTGTCGATGTCGAGGGTGGGTGTGTTGTGGTCCTCGGTCGCGATGGTGAGGTCCAGCCGGCGCACCGGGCGGCCGTTCATCCGCAGACCGTCGAAGGCCTGCGGGCTGGTGACCTCGTGGAGCAGGTGCAGGTCGATGAAGAGGAGGTCGGGCTCGCCCTCGGCGCGCCGTACGACGTGATCCTCCCAGACCTTTTCCGCGAGTGTCCGTGCCATCGCATTCCCTCCGACCGGCCGCTCTGCCGGCCTGTTCGTCGTTGCCCTGCGTGTCCGCCCCCTTGTGGGGAGTGGCCGCAGCGGCCCTGTGCATTCCAGCGTGCCGCGTCCGCCGGAAAATTGAACTTGCGTTTCACAGAGTGAGACGCGAGTATCGTTGCATGGACAACAGTAGTGGCGTCGGCGTTCTCGACAAGGCGGCTCTGGTGCTGAGCGCACTGGAGTCCGGCCCGGCCACCCTGGCCGGGCTCGTGGGCGCCACGGGTCTCGCCCGCCCCACCGCACACCGTCTTGCCGTCGCCCTGGAGCACCACCGGATGGTGGCGCGCGACATGCAGGGGCGCTTCATCCTCGGCCCGCGGCTGTCCGAACTGGCCGCCGCGGCGGGCGAGGACCGCCTGCTGGCCACGGCCGGGCCGGTGCTCACGCATCTGCGCGACATGACCGGCGAGAGCGCCCAGCTCTACCGCCGCCAGGGCGACATGCGCATCTGCGTGGCCGCCGCCGAGCGGCTGTCCGGACTGCGGGACACCGTCCCGGTCGGCTCCACGCTGCCGATGAAGGCCGGCTCCGCCGCCCAGGTCCTGCTCGCGTGGGAGGAGCCGGAGCGGCTCCACCGCGGGCTGCAGGGGGCCCGCTTCACCGCCACCGCACTCTCCGGCGTACGGCGCCGCGGCTGGGCCCAGTCGATCGGCGAGCGCGAACCGGGCGTGGCGTCCGTCTCGGCCCCGGTGCGCGGCCCGTCCAACCGCGTCGTGGCGGCGGTCTCCGTCTCCGGCCCGATCGAGCGGCTCACCCGGCACCCCGGGCGCATGCACGCCCAGTCCGTCGTCGACGCCGCCGCCCGCCTGTCCGAGTCCCTGCGCCGCAGCGGCTGAGCCCGGGGCACCGGCCTCAGGCCGCCCGCCCCTCGCCCGCCTTCAGCCGCTGGGCCGCCGTCTCACCACGGCGGCCCACCGGGACGACCCCGGTCGCGGCGCCCAGTCCGAAGGCGGGCATGTCGACGTACACGGACTCGTAGCCGCCCGCCGGCACGGCGTACGTCTCGTGCCAGAAGCCCACCCGGCCCTTGCCGGCCCGCGCGCGGCGGTTGAACGCCGCCCACGCGGGCCGGTGCTGCTTGTCCTGCTGGGAGGCGTAGGCGAAGAGCTGCTCCGTGGACTTCCAGTACTGGACGACGTAGATCACACGGGGTCCCCCGAACAGCAGCCGGTACGCGAGGAACCCGCTCCCGTCGTCCTGCGACAGCTCCCGCAGCATGCGCGGCATGGCCCGGAACACCGGGAGCCAGCTGCCCAGGGACCGGAAGCGGTTGATCCGCATCCCGATGAGGAACACGACGATGCCGCCCTCGGCGGCGGCGGTGTTGCGGCCCGGAATCAGCTGCGCGGACATGAGGATCCCCCTGTCGGTCGTCTTGGATAGTGGCACTATCCATGCTTGGATAGTGCCACTATCCAATGGAGGGCGCAAGGGAATGCGACTGGCGGAGCTGAGTGAACGCAGCGGCGTGGCGACGGCCACGATCAAGTACTACCTGCGCGAGGGACTGCTGCAGCCCGGCCGTCGCGTCACGGCCACGCAGGCCGAGTACGGGGAGGAGCACCTGCGCCGGCTGCGGTTCGTCCGGGCGCTGATCCAGATCGGCAAGGTGCCGGTGGCCACCGCACGGGAGGTGCTCGCCGCGGTGGAGGACGAGTCGCTCAACCAGCACCTGCGGCTCGGCGCCGCCACCTTCGTCCTGCCGCACGGCCCGGAGCCCGACGAGGACGACCCGGCGACGGAGACCGCCCGCCGCGAGGTGGACGGGCTGATGGCCGAACTCGGCTGGCGGTACGGCGGCGAGGAGCACGGCCCCTCCCCCGCGTACCGGATGCTCGTCACGGCGGTCGCCGCCCTGACCCGCCTCGGATACCCCAGCGGCGCACGGCACTTGGCGCCCTACGCGCGGCTGGCCGCCCAACAGGCCGTCCACGACCTGGATCTGGTCGAGACGTACGACACCCCGCTGGAACAGGCGGCCGCCGCCGTGACGCTCACGGTGCTCTACGAGCCCGTGCTGCTGAGCCTGCGCCGGCTCGCCGAGGCCGAGGAGTCCCGGCGCCGCTTCGGAGTTGGGTGAGGCGGGCCGCCAGGAACGGCCGCGGACGGGGAAACAGGAGAGGCCCCCCGCCGAAGCGGGGGGCCTCTCCTCGATGTACCCCCGACCGGATTCGAACCGGCGCTACCGCCTTGAGAGGGCGGCGTGCTAGGCCGCTACACAACGGGGGCAAGTCTTGTGGAAATGTGCTGGGGTACCAGGACTCGAACCTAGACTAAATGAACCAGAATCACTCGTGCTGCCAATTACACCATACCCCATGGTGTGTCAAGTACCCCCGACCGGATTCGAACCGGCGCTACCGCCTTGAGAGGGCGGCGTGCTAGGCCGCTACACAACGGGGGCCCTAGCGATCCCTGCCAGAGAGATCAGTACCCCCGACCGGATTCGAACCGGCGCTACTGCCTTGAGAGGGCAGCGTGCTAGGCCGCTACACAACGGGGGCTTTGCAGAAGATCTGCGCTGGGGTACCAGGACTCGAACCTAGACTAACTGAACCAGAATCAGTCGTGCTGCCAATTACACCATACCCCACCAAAACTCAACCCCCCGTGGGGGGTTTTGTTTGGCCGCGCTTCCCGCGCTGGCCTTTTCGGCCCGCCCGGGCGGCGCAGGAAGAACATTACCCGATCGGTGACGGGGCTCCAAAACGAGTATCCGCCGCCAGAAGTGCGGGCAGCTCCGCGAGCCCCGTGATCCGCCGCAGGTCCGGCGCGGTGACGGAACCCGTACGGTCCAGCCACACCCCGTACAGGCCCGCCGCGTCCGCGCCGCGCGCGTCGGTGTCGGCCTTGTCGCCCACGTAGGCGACCTCCGCCGGCGGTAGTCCCAGCGCCCGGCACGCTCCCAGGAAGGCCGCCGGCGCGGGCTTGGCGTGCCCCAGTTCCTGCGAGCACACCAGGCACTCGAAGCGGTCGCGCAGGCCCAGCCGGGCCAGCTTGCGCTCCTGGTGGGCGGTGCTGGAGTTGGACAGCAGGCCGTGCCGGTAGCCGGGGGTGAGGGCCTCCAGGGCCGGTACGACGTCGGGGAAGACCGCCCAGGCGGCCTCGAAATGGACGTAGTAGGCCGCGAACCAGGCGTCGGCCGCGGCGTCGCCGACGGTCGGCCCCAGCAAGGCCCTGACCCGCTCCCTGCGGTGCTCGGTGAAGGTCAGCTCGCCGGTGAGGAAGCGCGCGTAGTGCGTCTCCATGACCTCGCGCCACGTCCGCAGCGCCCGCTCCTCGCCGCCGAACGCGCCGAGCAGACCCTCGGCCTCCAGGTGACGCAGCGCTCCGGCCCGCTCGGCGCCCGAGTAGTCGAAGATCGTGTCGTCGATGTCCCAGAGCACGGCGCGGATCGGCATATGCCGACTCTAGCCCTGTGCTCCGTCCGGGGTACCGGCACGTGGCGCACACCGGGTGAACAGCGTCCGGCTGCTCTCGAAACGGTGGCGCTCGCCCGTCACGGGGTCGTCGAACTCCAGCACCCGGGCCAGCAGCCGCAGCGGGCGGGAGAAGTCGCCGGGTGCGGCGGGCGGCAGGACGTGCGGGTAGACGGGGTCGCCGAGGATCGGCACCCCCAGGGCGTTCATGTGCACCCGCAACTGATGGGTACGGCCGGTCTCGGGGCGGAGCCGGTAGCGGGCCAGCCCGTCGCGGTGGTCCAGCAGTTCCACGTGGCTGCGGGCGTTGGGCTCGCCGGGGACCTCCCGGGCCGCCATCTCACCGCGCTCCTTCACGATCCGGCTCTCCACCGTGCGCGGCAGCGCCAGGGCGGGGTCGTGCCGGGCCACCGCCTCGTACTCCTTGCGGGCCAGCCGGTCCCGGAAGATCGTCTGGTAGGCACCGCGCAGCTCGGGGCGGATCACGAACATCACCACGCCCGCCGTGAGCCGGTCGAGGCGGTGGGCCGGGCTCAACTCGGGCAGCGCGAGGTCGTGGCGCAACCGGGTGAGCGCCGTCTCCACGACGTGGCCGCCGCGCGGCATGGTGGCGAGGAAGTGGGGCTTGTCGACGACGAGCAGCCGGTCGTCCCGGTGGAGCACCTCGATGCCGAAGGGCACCGGGACCTCCTCCGGCAGCTCCCGGTGGAACCAGACGTAGCCGCCCGGACGGTAGGCGGCGTCAGAGGCGAGCGGGCCGTCGGCGCCGTGCACCTCCCCGGCCGCGAACATGGCGTCCACCCGCTCCGGGGAGACCGCGGCGCCGAACCGGTCCACGAGGTGGTCGCGGACCGTCGCCCAGGTCCCGGTGCCGGGCAGCCGCACGCGCACGGGGTCGACCCCGCGGCGCTGGGGCAGCGGGGGGATCGGGGGCCTGGTCCTGCGGCGCATGGCGTGGTCCGGGAAGCGTGCCGCCCCGGGCTCCTGGGGAAGGGCCCGGGGCGGATCGGCGTACCGCGGTCAGCCGGCGAGCTTCGCCAGGGCGGCGTCGACGCGGGCCAGGGTGCGCTCGCGGCCGAGCACTTCGAGGGACTCGAAGAGCGGCAGCCCGACGGTGCGGCCGGTGACGGCGACCCGGACCGGCGCCTGGGCCTTGCCGAGCTTGAGGCCGTGGGTCTCGCCGGCGGTGAGCACGGCGTCCTTCAGGGCCTCGGCGTTCCAGTCGGCGGCCGCCAGGTTCTCGCGGGCGGTGGTGAGCAGCGCCGAGGCGGCGGCCGCGTCCTTCATCGCCTTCTGCCAGGACGCCTCGTCCTCCACCGGCGTGTCGAGGAAGAGGAAGTCGACGTTGTCGGTGATGTCGGAGAGCACGGTCAGACGGGTCTGCGCGTGCGGCGCGATCGCCTCGAAGGCGGCCTGGTCGAACGCCTCGGGCGCCCAGGGGGCGAACGGGGCCTTCAGCCACGGGCCGCAGGCCTCGGCGAACGCCTTCACGTCCAGCATGCGGACGTGGTCGGCGTTGATCGCCTCGGCCTTCTTGAGGTCGAAGCGCGCCGGGTTGGCGTTGACCGCGTCGATGTCGAAGGCGGCCACCATCTCCTCGA
>NZ_JBHWGA010000013.1:188399-198432 GCF_042733315.1 Streptomyces sp. NPDC059718 | reverse complement strand
TGTGTATAAGATACCGCCCGAACTCCGGGCCACGGGATCACGGACGCGCAAGGGGGTACGCGCCGTGCGGCAACCCGCCGCCGCCGTCCGCGGGTCCGCTGCGCCCGCGGCGCGGGCGTCTCCCACCCACCCGCCCGAACCCCGGGCCACCAGCAACCGGCAAGGGCACCCGTCACGGACGCCGCCCATCGCTTGCCGCGAGGGGCGGCGATTCGCGCCGCACGGCAACCCCGCACCTTCGCCCGCCGCCGTCCGGGCACCTGCGGTGGGGCCGCTGTGCTGCGCGGAAAGCCCGGTCACAGGCGCCGCGCCCGCGCGCGGCGACCAGCGGCCGGGCGCCGCCCTCCGCTCCGGCGACCGTGACGCACGGAACCGGCGCCTGCCCGCACCCGTGGACCGCCGGCGTCAGCCGGGCTTGCGCTGGTTGAAGCGGAGCAGGTTGCCGGAGGGGTCGCGGAAGGCGCAGTCACGGACGCCGTAGGGCTGGTCCATGGGCTCCTGGAGCACCTCGCCGCCCGCGTCGCGGATGCGCTCGAAGGTGGCGTCGACGTCACCGGTGGCGAAGATGACCCCGCGCAGCATGCCCTTGGCCAGCAGTTCGCTCATGGCCCGCTTGTCCGCGTCGGAGGCGCCCGGGTCCGCCAGGGGCGGTTCGAGCACGATCTCCACGCCCGGCTGGTCGGGCGAGCCGACCGTCACCCAGCGCATGCCCTCGAAGCCGACGTCGTTGCGGACCTCCAGGCCGAGGACGTCGCGGTAGAAGGGCAGCGCCTTGTCGTGGTCGTCGACGGCGATGAAGCACTGTGACAGCGTGATGTCCATGCGGACCACGCTAGGCCCGGGCCGCGGTCTTCGCTTCCTTGTTCCTGACCGGCCTGGTGTACCGCTTCGCGATGCACGCCGGGATCGGCGCGCCCGGCTCGTGGTCGCGGGCGCGGTAGGCGCTCGGGGTCTCGCCCACGAGTTCGGTGAAGCGCGAGCTGAAGGAGCCGAGCGAGGTGCAGCCGACCGCGAAGCAGACCTCCGTGACCGTGAGGTCGCCACGCCGCAGCAGGGCCTTGGCGCGTTCGATCCGGCGCGTCATGAGGTAGCTGTACGGGGTCTCGCCGAACGCGGCCCGGAAGCTGCGCGAGAAGTGGCCGGGGGACATCAGCGCCGCGCGGGCCAGTGCGGTGACGTCGAGGGGCTCCGCGTAGTCGCGGTCCATCACGTCACGGGCGCGCCGCAGCCGTACCAGGTCGTCCGGATTCACCACGTCAGCATCGCACGGGGGGCGCGTTCGCCACGAGGATGCGCCATCATGGACTAAGCAAGCGCTCAGAAAGAGGTCCGCGTCACAGCCCCCAGGCCGTGACTCGCTCCGCTACGTACAGGTAACTTCCCAGAGAGTCCCAGCCGTACCCCCGCCGCCTCGTCGAGGAGTCGCGATGCCCGAAGCCGTGATCGTCTCTGCCGCCCGCTCCCCCATCGGCCGGGCCGTCAAGGGGTCCCTGAAGGACCTGCGGCCCGACGACCTGACCGCCACGATCATCCAGGCGGCCCTCGCCAAGGTGCCGCAGCTGGACCCGCGCGAGATCGACGACCTGATGCTGGGCTGCGGCCTGCCCGGCGGCGAGCAGGGTCACAACCTGGGCCGGATCGTGGCCGTGCAGATGGGCATGGACCACCTGCCGGGCTGCACGGTCACGCGTTACTGCTCCTCCTCGCTGCAGACGACCCGGATGGCGCTGCACGCCATCAAGGCGGGCGAGGGCGACGTCTTCATCTCGGCCGGCGTCGAGACCGTGTCCCGCTTCGTCAACGGCAGCTCCGACGGCATGCCCGGCACCCACAACCCGCTCTTCGCCGAGGCCGAGGCCCGCACCGCGGCCCGCGCCGCGCAGGGCGGGGGAGAGTGGCACGACCCGCGCGAGGACGGGCTGGTCCCGGACGCGTACATCGCGATGGGCCAGACCGCCGAGAACCTGGCGGCCCTCAAGGGCGTCACCCGCGCCGACCAGGACGAGTTCGGCGTCCGCTCGCAGAACCTGGCCGAGGAGGCCATCAAGAACGGCTTCTGGGAGCGCGAGATCACCCCGGTGACGCTGCCCGACGGCACGGTCGTCGCCAAGGACGACGGCCCGCGCGCCGGGGTCACCCTGGAGGCCGTGCAGGGCCTGAAGCCGGTCTTCCGCCCCGACGGCACCGTGACCGCCGGCAACTGCTGCCCGCTGAACGACGGCGCCGCGGCGCTGGTCGTCATGAGCGACACCAAGGCGCGCGAGCTCGGCATCACCCCGCTCGCCCGGGTGGTCTCCACCGGCGTATCCGGCCTCTCCCCCGAGATCATGGGCCACGGCCCGGTCGAGGCGTCCCGCCAGGCGCTGAAGCGGGCCGGGCTGACCATCGACGACATCGACCTGGTCGAGATCAACGAGGCCTTCGCGGCACAGGTCATCCCCTCCTACCGGGACCTGGGCGTCGACATCGACCGGCTCAACGTCAACGGCGGCGCGATCGCCGTCGGCCACCCCTTCGGCATGACGGGCGCGCGCATCACCACCACGCTGATCAACTCGCTCCAGTGGCACGACAAGCAGTTCGGCCTGGAGACCATGTGCGTCGGCGGCGGCCAGGGCATGGCCATGGTCATCGAGCGCCTGTCGTAGCGGGCCCCGCCGGCCCTTCCCGGCCCTCGGACGTACGTTCGAGACACAAGTCGCAATCGAACCGCCCCCTGGATGTGACCTAATCCCGGGGGCGGTCGTTTAGGCAGGTCAGAGGCGTGCCACCGGTACGGGGCGAGACTTTGGACCCTCCCATTTCGTGACGTTCCGCACTGCAGAGGCCATGGATTCCGGTGCAGAGTGGTGGTGTACAGGGGGCCAGGCTCGGGAAAGCACAGTCGGGAGTACGCCAGTGAGCGCCATGTTCCTCGTCCTGCTGACGGGCGCGGCAACCGCCGTGGCCGCCGGCTCCGCCGCGCTGTTCGCCACACGCGGCGTACGTCGTGACGTCGCGGCCCTGCGCGCGGACCTGGCCGAGGCCCGTGCCGGGCGGGCGGTCGGGGTTCCCGCCGCACGCACCACTCCGGACGCCGAGGCCATCCGCACCGCCGTCGCCGACGCGCTCGCCGACGAGCGGGAGCGCGAACTGGCCGAGGCACGCGCCTTCTGGGCCGCTCAGGAAGCCCCCCTCGGCTACGGGACGGGCGAGTCCGGCGAGGCCCTCGTGGACCCGCAGCTCGACGCCCAGCTCTTCGGCGGCCAGGGGGCCGGCCCGGTTCCGGGCGCCGCCGGCACCGACTACGAGGTGCTGCCGTACGGCCCGTTCCTGCCCCGCCAGGCCGACCTCGCGGGCCTGGAGCCCGGCGGCCCGGCGCCCTTCCGGCACCCCTCCGACCCCGACTTCGGCGTCCCGGCGCCGGTCGTGGCCAACCAGGAGCAGACCGCCGAGCGCCTCTCCGAACTCGCGGACCTGCGGATGCCGCTCGCCGACGTCCGTCCCGGCCCGCTCGGCACGCTCGACGTGTACGTCTTCGCCGACGGCACCACGCTGTGCATGACCCCGGGCGACCGGGACACCGCCGACCGCCTCTGCGACGCCCTGGACCAGGGCGAGTCCCCGATCCTGCTGGGCGGCTCCGCCGTCGCGGGCGGCTACGCGCTGACCTTCACCTACGGCGAGGAGTCCGTCTACGTGCTCGCCGACCGGGTGGTCGCCTCGCTGTAGCCCGCCCTACAGACCGCACCGCGCGGCCGTGTCCCCGATCCGGGACACGGCCGCGTCGCGTACGTGCGCCAGTTCCGGGTGCGGTTCCAGGGCGGCGGCCAGGTCGTGGGCGGCCACGGAGATCTGGTCGCCGATCACGAAGACCCCCTCGTCCGGCACCGGCAGCGGTTCCCGGCCGGGGAACTCGATCCGCTGCGCCAGGGCGGCCAGTTCACGGGCGAGTTCCAGGCCCGCCCGGGCCACCTCGCCACGGAGCCGGCTCTGCGGCAGGGAGCGGTAACGCGCCGCCAGGAGTCCGGCGGCGTCGCGGAGCGTCGTACAGTCCAGCACGGCGCGAGCCTACCGGTGCGTACACAGAACCGAGTGCGTTGCACTGTTGCCAACGGTCGACGGCTCAGGCACGGTGGGGTGACCGGAACGCATACCGGAGGCGCCGATGTCACAGACCTTCTCGGAAGAGACCCACCGGAACCTGCTCTCCCACATCCCGCACTGCACCGGCCGCGAGATCGGCGAATGGCTTCGCACGGTCGACGACGGGCCCGCATTCCTCCGCTTCGAAGAGAAAGTCAGCTGGCTCCGCAGCGAGCACGACCTGTCCTACGGACACGCCAAGGCCATCGTCCACGAATACGACCTGAGGCGGGCCGCGCGGAGGTTCGGCTGACGCGCCTCCCCTCCCGCACATGCGAACGGGCCCCGAAAGGCACTGCCTCCGGGGCCCGTTGAATGTCCCTCGCGGGTCAGCGCACTCAGTCGTCGCCGCGCAGGATCGCGATCAGCCGCAGCATCTCCAGGTAGATCCAGACCAGGGAGAGCGTGAGCCCGAAGGCCGCCAGCCAGGACTCCTTGCTCGGAGCGCCGTACTGGATGCCGTCCTCGATCTGCTTGAAGTCCAGCGACAGGAAGAACGCGCCCAGCGCGATCCCGATGATGCCGACCACGATGCCGAGCCCACCGCTGCGCAGGCCGAGGCCGTCACCGCCGCCGATCATCGCGGCGATCAGGTTGACGAACGTCAGGACGACGAAGCCGATGGCGATCGCCATGCCGATGCGGGCGTAGCGGGCGGTGACCCGGATGAGGCGGGTGCGGTACGCCACGAGCATGCCGACGAAGACCGCCATGGTCCCCAGCACGGCCTGCAGCGGGATGCCCGGCCACATGAAGTTGAGGATCTTGCTCCAGATGCCGAGGAAGACGCCCTCGAAGACCGCGTAGCCGAGGATCAGCGCGGGCGAGGCCTCACGCTTGAACGACTGGATCAGGCCCAGGACCAGGGCCACGAGCGAGGCGCCGATCGCCAGGCCGTAGCTCTTCTCCGAGACCGGCAGCACGAACCACGCCACGAGCGCGCCGAGCACCACGGTGCCCAGGGTCATGGCGGTGCGCATGACGACGTCGTCCATCGTCATCCGGCCGGTCTGCACGGGGGCGCCCGGCGGGGCCTGGTACGTGGCGTCGTAGGGGTTGCTGCCCGCGTACGGGTTCGTGCCCGCGTAGGGGTTGCCGCCCGTCTGGGGGACGCCCTGCGTCTGCGGCTGACCGCCGAAGCCCGCGTAGCCCTCCCCGCGGGAGAACCCACGCCGCGAGAAGACCGGGTTGCTGCTCCTCATCTGTCACTCCTCCATGGCCGCGCGATACGGCTTCGCACCAAGAGTAATGGTATGGCAAAGCAGGTCGCCTACGCCTCAAGGAGGATCTTTTGCGGCCCGCGCACCATGCCTGCCACCACGCCTTTCCCCGTCCCCGCGGCGTCACACCGCCAGGCGGGGAACGGCGGGTGCCGGGGAGGGGCAGTCCCCTCCCCGGCACCCGCCGGAAGTGGATCCTCGCTCAGCGACGCGTCGCCAGGATCTCGCTCAGCACGTCGTGCACGTAGGTGTTGGCGTGCTTGCCGGTGAAGCGGTTCGCGAGCGGGCCCGTCGCGGTGACGGGGACGTCCACACCGGTGTGACCGGAGGTGGTCCAGTCGATGTAGAACGACTTGTCGCTGCCGCGGATGCTGAACGGACCGTCCTCGGCGGAGATGCCGTCGCCGGACTCGTCGGCGGAGTCGGCCTCCTCCACGGCCAGGCCGCCGGTCTCGTGGTCACCGGTGACGACCAGCAGGGTGTCGGGGTGGGTGGCCACGTAGGCGCGGGCCACCGCGACGGCCTTCTCCAGCTCCTGCATGGACTGCAGGACGCGGGTGCCGTTGTTGGAGTGCGCGAACTCGTCCACGCCCTCCTCCTCGACCATGAGGAAGAAGCCCTTCTTGTTCTTGTCCAGCGTGCTGAGGGCCTTGCTGGTCATGGTGGACAGGCCGACCACCGGGTTGTACACGTCGCCCTGGCCCTCGGGGCGCTGCTGGAACATCTCCTCGTTGGAGAAGAGACCGAGGAGCTTGCCGCTCTTGGCGCGGTTCAGCTGGTCCGCGCTGGAGACGTAGGAGTAGCCGGCCTTCTGGGCCTTCTTGATCAGGTCACCCTTGGTGCCCTTGCTCGCCTCGGACGTGTCCTCGGCGGGCTTGTCCTGGAAGGCGCCGGGGCTGCCCGCGGGCAGCCACCAGTCCTCGCCACCGCCCAGGATGACGTCGGGCTTGCTGACCTCGATGTACTGGCGCGCGATCTCGTCCTGCGCCGACCGGTTGGCCGTGCTGGAGAAGAAGGCGGCCGGCGAGGCGTCGGTGACCTGCGCGGTCGTGACCAGGCCGGTGGACTTGCCGGCGGCCTTGGCCTGCTGGCCCAGGGTGGCCAGCGGGTTGCCGTCCACGTCGACGCTGATCGCGCCGTTGTAGGTCTTCTCACCGGTCGCCCACGCGGTCGCGGCCGCGGCGGAGTCGGTGACGACGGCCTTCGGGTCGTCCGGCTCGGTGGTCAGCTGACCCGAGTAGGGGAGCTTGTCCATCGCGAGCTGACCGTTCAGACCGGTCAGGTGCAGGCGCGCGGCCTGCCGGGCGGCGGCACCCATGCCGTCGCCGTTGATGAAGATGACGTTCTTCGCAGCCGGGGCCTTGCCCTTGCTTGCGGTCTGCGGAGCCGTGGCCGACGCACCCAGCGTCGGGCTGACCACCATGGTCACGACCGCGGCGGCGGCCGCAGCCGCCACGGGCGCGGCGTACCGCCGGGCCCTGCGAACACCCTCGGACACAACGACCTCCGTTGCTCACTGCTTGCCATTGCTTGGCTGTGAACTTAGGAGCCTTAGGGGGAAGGTTGACTAAGCGCAGATGTCCAGAACGCGACGGAACCTTCAGGTGACGGTAAAAGCCTAGGCCCGGACTTGTCCGTACAGGTGGCCGCGGCAGCCTCGCGTGCGGGCCGCCGCGCACCGTCGCTTCCGGCGCGTTCGTGCAGATCACCGCCGCCGCGGGGCCATGAGATGCGCGCAGCGGGGGAGGGCCGGGGGAAGCGCCCCGGCGCTCACGTACCGTTCGCGTACGGCAAAGGGACGGTGAAGTCGTCCTCGACCGGCGGGTCCAGTTCGTGCGCCAGCAGGCCGGTGGCGGCGAAGCACCGCACGCGCACGGCGGCCGGGCTGACGTCCAGCCGCAGGAAGCTCTTGAAGAACGGCGGGCTGTACGTCGCCGAGCCCGGGGAGAGCAGACGGGTGAGCACCCGGCGGACGGGCAGGCGCAGCCGGCGCCTGCGGTCCGGCCGGGGCGGAGCACCCAGGACGCTCGCGACGAAGCGCGTCCGCACGGTCACCCGCGCGCCGGTGGCCCGGGTGGCCGGGATGCCGAGACGCCGGGCGAGGACCGCGGACGCCTCGTCCGGGGTCAGGTCGAACAGGCGGCGCAGGTGGAGCCGGCGGCCGTAGAGCCGGCTGTAGAAGGCGAGGGAGTCGCCGCGCATCGGGTAGCAGCGGAAGCGGTCCTCGGTGACGCCGCCGACCTCCACCCGGGGGATCGTGTGGGTGGCGTGCATGAAGGCGCCCCCGCCGCCGGAGACGACGTACTCGATCCTGCGGCCGTCCACGTCCACCGGGTAGCGCTGGTAGTTGTGGATGTCCCCGCCGATCACGGCGACGAAGTTGTGCCCCGGGTCGCGGACGACCTCGTCGACCGTGCCGCCGCCCTCGATGGCGCAGGGGTGGTGCTCGCCGTCCACGTAGATCGGGGAACCGGTGACGAGGATCTTGGGGCGGGGTCCGCGGGAGACCCGGCGCAGCCACTCGCCCTGCTCCCTGTCGATGTCGCCGAGCAGCCCGGTGTCGATGCCTATGATCCGTATCGGCCCCGAGTCGATCGCCCAGTACGGGCCGGGCTGGGAGGCCGTCTGCGAGGGCGCGGAGCGCATCCGCCGGGCCTCGTCGAGCCGGGCGTCGTCCGGCACGTCGGGCTTCGCCCACAGCAGGGTGCGCCACCAGGCCCGGGTCAACCGGCGGGGGCGCGGCGCGGGCGGCAGGGCGGGGGCGCGGCAGAACACCCGCATGAAGCCGTTGAGCCCGTCGTACCAGTCGTGGTTCCCGGGGATGGCGTAGACGGGGGCGTCGTAGTCCCGGTAGGGCCGGAAGAACTTCGTGTCGTACTCGTTGGCGCTGCCGACGGGGTAGAGGACGTCGCTGCAGATCACGGCGTAGCGCGTGCCGGCGCCCGCCTTGAGCATCCCGGGGACGACGGCGTACTGCGGGTCGTCGCCCTCGCCGGTGTCGCCGAGGAGGAGGAAGGAGAAGGTGTCGGGGTCGTCCCGCTCGATCACCAGGTCCGCGCCGGACGCCCCGCGCTCCGTCTGGCCGTTCACCCAGCGCTGCCGGTCCCGGCCGGTCGGGTCGCCGAACAGCGAGGCGAGCGGGCCGTTGCGGGCCTTCCACAGGGTCACCGGGTCCAGCCACGACAGGTTGACCACCCGGGCCGGCATCAACTCCCGGTAGGCGCCGGGCTGCTGGCTCTCCCAGCCGGCGCCGGCCAGGGATTCACGCGAGGAGTCGGACACGGGCGCACTGTAGCAACCGGGCCGGGCGCCGCCGGCGGCGCCCGGAGCCGCGCTCAGTCCTGCGCGTCCTGCGGGTACCAGCGCAGTTCGACCGTGTTGCCGTCCGGGTCCTCGACGTAGGTCGACAGGGCGGAGCCGCGCGCGCCGAACCTCCGCACGTTGGCCTCCAGCACCGTGAACACCCCGGACGCGACGACCTCTTCCCAGTCCAGCGGTTCCACGGTGAGGCAGATGTGGTCGACGTTGGACTCGCCGCGGTGCCCGGCGACCAGGTCGATGATGGTCTCCCGGGTGACCCGCACCGACGGGAACGGGGCCTTCCCCGCGCGCCATTCGTCGACGCGCACCGGTTCCAGGCCGAGCGGTCCGGTGTAGAAGGCCAGGGACCGCTCGACGTCGGCGACGTTGAGGACCAGGTGGTCGAAGGCCTTCACACGCAGCACGGTCATGTCTCCTCCTCAGGTGGTGTGTCGTGGACGTCCTCCACGATCCACCGGGGGGCCGCCGTCATCAAGGCATGATCGCCGTACGATCGTTGAGCGGAGTTCAACGCCGAGGGGGAAGCGTGCTGGAGCGGGTGGAGATCGAGGCCTTCCTCACCCTCGCCGAGGAGCTGCACTTCGGCCGGACCGCAGAGCGCCTGGGCGTCACCACCGGGCGGGTCAGCCAAGTGGTGGGCAAGCTGGAACGCCGCATCGGCTGCCCGCTCTTCGAGCGGAACAGCCGCAGCGTCCGGATCACCCCGGTCGGCAGGCGGCTCGCCGACGATCTGCTCCCCCTCGTCGCCGGGATGGAGGAGGCGCTGCGCAGGGCCGCCGACGCCGGCCGCGGCATCACCGGCGCACTGCGCGTGGCCTTCCTCGGCGAGGGCACGGCGCCCACGCTGCTGAGCGTGGTCCGGCTGTTCTCCGAGCGCCACCCCGACTGCCGGGTCGACGTGCGCGAGGTCCAGCTGGCCACCTCCCGGGCGAGCCTGCTGGACGGTTCCGTCGACGTCCTCCTCGCATCCTTCCCCTTCGACGGGATGGTCCGCGGACCGGTGCTGCTCAGGGAGCGCCGGGTGCTCGCGGTGGCCGCGGGGCACCCGGCGGCCTGCCGGGAGTCGGTGTCGCTGGAGGTGCTCGCGGACCACCCGGTGGTGCAGTACCCGGAGGTGACCTCGGTGGTGTTCAAGCGGGACCGCACCCCGGAGCGCACCCCGTCGGGCCGTCCGGTCCCGAAGGGGCCGGCCGGCGGGTCGTTCTCCGAGATGCTCACCCTGGTGGCGCTGGGCCGGGGGGGGGGGGCCCCCGGGGGGGCCCCCCCCCCCCACAAACCCCCGGCCGGGCACGCCCACCTGCCCCCACCACCCACCACCCCCCAAAGATCGGGCGGGGGGGTGGGGGCCCGGCCACCACACCCGCCCG
>NZ_JBHWGA010000013.1:157357-188389 GCF_042733315.1 Streptomyces sp. NPDC059718 | reverse complement strand
TTTTTTTATATACTTCCCGCTCGCCCGGGGGGGGGGCGGGGTGGGGCTCGTCCCCGGGCCGCCCCGGGGGGGGGGGGGGGGGGGGGGGGGGCGGGGGGGGGCGCCCCCCCCCCCCGCCGCTACTACCCCCGGCCGGACCTCGCCTACGTCCCCCCTCCACGACGCACCGCCCATCGAGCGCGGTCTGGTGTGGCGGCACGGCAACACCACGGCCCGGGTCCGCGCGTTCGCCCGCGCGGCGGCGGACGTCGCGGCCACCCGACCCGACCGGGCACGGGATGTCGGGTCCGGCGGGGTGCCCGACGCCTAGCGTGGGGTCGTGGAAGAGGAAGGGGACCGGGAGTGCTGGAGCGTCTCAACCAGGCCCTGGAGCACATCGAGCACCATCTCGACGGGCAGGTCGACGTGGCCGCGCTGGCGCGTGTCGCGGGCACCTCGGAGTACCACCTGCGCCGGATGTTCTCCGCGCTCGCGGGCATGCCGCTCTCGGAGTACGTACGGCGCCGCCGGCTGACCGTCGCCGGCGCTGAGGTGCTCGCGGGGCCCGCGACGCTGCTGGAGGTCGCGGTGCGCTACGGGTACGGATCGGGCGAGGCCTTCGCGCGGGCGTTCCGCGCCGTGCACGGGGTCGGGCCGGGCGAGGCCCGGCGCACCGGCGCCGCGCTGGTCTCCCAGCCCCGGTTGGCCTTCCGCCTCACCGTCGAAGGGAGCAGCAGCATGCGTTACCGCGTCGTGGACAGGCCGGACTTCAGGGTCGTCGGCCTCAAGGCCCGGGTCCCCCTGGTGCACTCGGGGCCGAACCAGGCGATCGTCGACTTCGTCCGCGGGATCGACCCGCGGCTCATGGCACGTCTGGAGGAGCTGTCGGACCAGGAACCGCAAGGGGTCGTCGCGGTCTGCGACGACCTGGACCCGAGCCGCGCCGAAGGCACCGAGCTCGACTACCACCAGGGGGTGATCACGACGGCGGCCGCACCCGACGGCACCAGGGTCCTCCCCGTCCCCGCGGGCACCTGGGCGGTCTTCACCACCTCCGGGCCGGCGCCGCAGGCCATCCAGGAGCTGTGGCGGGACGTGTTCACCCAGTGGTTCCCCTCCAACCCGTACCGCAGCCGCCCCGGCCCCGAGATCCTGCGCGCCCGTCCGTCCGCGGACGGGACCGAGGCGGAGGCCGAACTGTGGCTCCCGGTGGAACGGGAACAGGGCTGAGAACGTGGCGGTGGTGTCACGCCGGTGAGGAAGTGAGTGCCCGGAACCGGATTTGAACCGGTACGCCCGCAAGGGGCAGCGAGGTTTAAGCTCGCCGTGTCTGCATTCCACCATCCGGGCGTGGCGGTGCGAGAGCGCAGTACGAGCCTATCCGGCGGGGCGGGTGGAACAGGGCCCAGGATTCGTCATGTTGTCTGATTTTAAGGCTGACTGACAGACCATCAGATATGTTCCGTCCGGAGGAAAGCACAGGCCCGGGGCGGTCCGGGCGGCGGACCGCGCCCGCTGCATATGACGCGAAATCGCTTCCACCCGGGGGCGGGATGTCGGGGTCCCCGTCATCCCCAAGTAGGACGCGGGGGTCCGCGCGTACCTCTCGGGACTGCCTGCAGAACCACGATGTGGACGGATCCCGGCGACGTCTCCCGTCGGGACGATGGAGGGGTCCGATCGACTCCCCCCGTCCCGACAGGAGCAGCGTGCCGTGACCACCACCACCGCACACCCCACCGCCACGGCCACGGCCGCCCGCGCCACCGACCTGAGCAAGGTCTACGGGGAGGGCGAGACCCGGGTCGTCGCGCTCGACGCGGTGACGGTCGAGTTCCGCGCCGGCGAGTACACCGCGATCATGGGCCCCTCGGGCTCGGGCAAGTCCACGCTGATGCACTGCATGGCGGGCCTGGACACCGTCTCGTCCGGCTCGGCGCGGATCGGCGGCACCGAGCTGTCCTCGCTGAAGGACAAGCAGCTCACCAAGCTCCGCCGGGACAAGATCGGCTTCGTCTTCCAGGCGTTCAACCTGCTGCCGACGCTCACCGCCGCGGAGAACATCACGCTCCCGATGGACATCGCCGGCCGCAGGACCGACAAGCAGTGGCTGGACCGGGTCGTCGAGACCGTCGGACTGTCCGGGCGGCTGTCGCACCGGCCCTCCCAGCTGTCCGGCGGACAGCAGCAGCGGGTCGCCGTCGCCCGGGCACTGGCCAGCCGGCCCGAGATCATCTTCGCCGACGAGCCGACCGGCAACCTCGACTCCCGTTCCGGCGCGGAGATCCTCGGCTTCCTCCGCAACTCCGTGAAGGAGCTCGGCCAGACGGTCGTCATGGTCACCCACGACCCGGTCGCCGCCTCCTACGCCGACCGCGTGGTCTTCCTCGCCGACGGGCGGATCGTCGACGAGCTGCACGGCCCGACCGCCGACACGGTGCTGGAGCGCATGAAGCGCTTCGACGCCAAGGGCCGCACCAGCTGATCCGCGCCGCCGACCACGAGCCACGACCGAGAGACAAGCCCTGACATGTTCCGTACCGCCCTGCGCAATGTGCTCGCGCACAAGGCCAGACTGCTGATGACCGTGCTCGCCGTGATGCTCGGCGTCGCCTTCGTCTCCGGCACCCTGGTGTTCACCGACACCATCGGCAATGCCCTCCGCAAGGCCTCCGCGAGGAGCTACTCCGACGTCTCGGTCGCCGTCACCTACGGGGACGTCGACCATCCGCTCCCCCAGCGGCTGGTGGACGAGATCGGCCGCCTGCCCGGCGCCGGGTCCACCACCGCGACCGTCACCGGCTTCACCGCGATCGCCGGCAAGGACGGCCGGCTGGTCGGCGACGGCTGGTCCACCCGCGGCGGCAACTACGCCGGTGCGGACCGCTATCCGCTACGCGAGGGACGCGCCCCGCGGACCTCCTCCGAGATCGCGCTGGACTCCAAGACCGCGGAGCGCACGGGCTACGCCGTCGGCGACACCGTCCGGATGTCCATCGACGGCCCGGTGATGCGGCAGAAGGTGACCGGCGTCTTCTCCACCGACGACGGCAACGTCGCCGCGGGCGGCAGCCTGGTGCTCTTCGACACGGCCACGGCCCAGAAGCTCTTCGGCAAGCCGGGTACGTACGAGGAGATCGACGTCAAGGCCGCACCGGGCACCGCGCAGGCCACGCTCAGGGCCGAGATCGAAAAGCTGCTGCCGCGCCACGCCAAGGACGCCACCGCGACCACCGGGCAGCAACTGGCGGACGACGAGGCCCGGCAGATCGCCTCCGACCTCAGCAGCTTCAACACCACCCTGCTCAGCTTCGCCGGCATCGCGCTCTTCGTCGGCATCTTCATCATCGCGAACACCTTCACCATGCTCGTCGCCCAGCGCACCAAGGAACTCGCGCTGCTGCGCGCGGTCGGCGCCAGCCGGCGGCAGGTGACGCGGTCGGTGCTGGGCGAGGCCCTCGTGGTGGGCGTGGTGGCCGGTGCCACCGGATTCCTGCTGGGCATCGGCATCGCGGCGGTGATGCGGGCGGTGCTCGGTTCGGCCGGGGCGGAACTGCCCGAGGGCGCCCTGGCCGTACAGCCCGGCACGGCCGGGGCGGCGCTCGCGGTCGGTGTGGGCGTCACCATGCTCGCCGCGTGGCTGCCGGCCCGCCGGGCCGCCAAGATCCCGCCGGTCGCGGCGATGAGCAGCGTGCACGCCCCGGCCACCGTCAAGGGCCTGCTCCTGCGCAACACGCTCGGCGCGCTGCTGTCGGCGGCCGGTGTGGTCCTGGTGCTGGCCGGCTCGGGGATGAAGGACGACGGCAACATGGTCCTGGGCGGCGGCGCCGGGCTGCTGCTGATCGGCGTCTTCGTCCTCACGCCGCTGCTGTCCCGGCCGGTGGTCGCCGCGGCCGCGCCGCTGCTGCGGCCCTTCGGGGTCACGGGCAAGCTCGCCCGGCAGAACTCGGTGCGCAACCCGCGGCGCACCGCCGCCACCGCGTCGGCCCTGATGATCGGTCTCACCCTGATCACCGCCCTCACGGTGGTGGCCATCTCGGTCAAGACCACCGTGGACGAAATGGCCGCCGCCCATCTGAAGGCCGACTACCAGATCACGATGGCCACCGGCCGGAACCTCTCCCCCGAGGTGGCCGAGCAGGTCGCCGGCACCGACGGCGTCAGCGACTCCAGCGCGGTGCGCGACGCGCACACCGAACTGGGCGGCGAGGACGAGTGGGTCACCGGCGTCGACGCGCCGCAGATCGGGCGGCTGCTCACCCTGGACTTCACCCACGGCTCCCTGGCCGCGGTGCACGGCGACTCCATGGTCGTGGACTCCGACACCGCCGAGCGGCGCGGCTGGCACACCGGGCAGAGCCTGCCGGTGCGCTACGACGACGGCACCAAGGGGCGGTTGACGATCGGCGGCGTCTACGAGGGCGGCGACCTCATCAACGGCGTGATCATGGACAACGCCACGGTCACCCCGCACACCCCCAAGGCAGGGGACATGCGGGTGCTGGTGCGGATGGCCGGGGGCGCCGACGAGGCCAACCAGGACGCGCTGGTGAAGGCGCTCGGCGAGAACCCGGTGATCAAGGTCCAGGACAAGGCGGCCATCTCCCGCGAGCTCAGTTCCACGATCGACCTGATGCTGAACATCCTCTACGGGCTGCTCGCGATGGCCGTGCTCGTCGCGGTGCTGGGTGTGATCAACACGCTGGCGATGTCGGTCTTCGAGCGCAAGCACGAGATCGGCATGCTGCGCGCGATCGGCCTGGACCGTGCCGCGGTCAAGCGGATGATCCGGCTGGAGTCCCTGGTGATCTCGCTGTTCGGCGCGGTGCTGGGCCTCGGGCTCGGGGTGTTCCTCGCCTGGGCCGTCGGCGGGCTGATCAAGCCCCAGCTGCCGAGCTACGCGATGACGCTGCCCTGGGACAGGATCGGGGTGTTCCTGGCGATGGCCGCCCTGGTGGGCGTCCTGGCCGCGCTGTGGCCGGCCCGGCGGGCGGCCCGGCTGAACATGCTGGAGGCCATCAAGGCCGAGTAGCGGGACGGCAGGAACCGCCCGCGGGGCGGAGGCCGAGTCGGCCTCCGCCCCGCGGCGCGTCAGTCCTGCCGGCCCGGGCCCAGCCAGTCGGCCCGGGTACGGGGCATCCCGGAGCCGCCGTCCTTGGTCGGGCGGACGGCGAGCACCTGGTTGACGCCGATGCGGTTCTGCTCGAAGGAGAGCGCGGAGGCCGCCATGTACAGCCGCCAGACACGGGCGCGGCCGGCTCCGGCGAGGCGGACGGCCTCCGGCCAGTGCGCCTCCAGGTTGGCGACCCACTGCCGCAGGGTCAGGGCGTAGTGCTCGCGGATCGCCTCCACGTCCCGTACCTCCAGCCCGGCCTCCTCCAGCCGGGAGACGGTGGAGCCGACCGGGGCCAGCTCGCCGTCGGGGAAGACGTACCGGTCGATGAACTCGTCGACGTGGTAGGCCTCCTCGTCGGCCCAGGGGCGACGGCCGATCTGGTGGTTGAGCAGCCGCCCGCCGGGCCGCAGCAGCCCGTACAGCACCCCGGCGTACTGCCGGTAGCGCTCGCGGCCCACGTGCTCGGCCATGCCGATCGAGGAGATGGCGTCGTACGGCCCGTCGTCGACCGCCCGGTAGTCCTGCAC
Source organism: Streptomyces sp. NPDC059718 (assembly GCF_042733315.1). Taxonomy (NCBI): domain Bacteria; kingdom Bacillati; phylum Actinomycetota; class Actinomycetes; order Kitasatosporales; family Streptomycetaceae; genus Streptomyces; species Streptomyces sp. NPDC059718. Next base: position 182,767 of record NZ_JBHWGA010000013.1, on the reverse strand, counting down.
GCGGATGTCGATCCGGTCGGCGAGGCCGGCGTCGGCGACCCGCTTGCGCGCGGAGGAGGCCTGCTCGGTGGAGAGCGTGACGCCGGTGGCGTGGACGCCGTAGTGCTCGGCGGCGTGCATCACCATGGAGCCCCAGCCGCAGCCGACGTCCAGCAGCCGTTGCCCGGGCTGCAGTTCCAGCTTGCGGCAGATGAGGTCCAGCTTGGCCCGCTGGGCGTCCTCCAGGGTCGCGTCGGGCCCCTCCCAGTAGGCGCACGAGTAGACCATGGACGGGCCGAGCACCAGCTCGTAGAAGTCGTTGCCGACGTCGTAGTGATGGCTGATCGCCTGCCGGTCGCGGACCGGGCTGTGCAGCACCCCGGAACGCCGGCGGACCTCCTCCGGCGGCGGGGGCGGCGGCAGTCCGGGTCCGGCGAGGGCGAGGGCCTCCCGGCCCAGCCGGTAGGTCTCGGGGTCGCGCACGAGACCGAGCAGACGGCGCGGTGACGCCCCGTCGTCCTCGGTGGGGCGATCCCAGACGAGCCCGGAGAGCCGGTCCAGCGCCTCGTACAGGTCGCCCTCGACGTCGAGTTCGCCGGCCACCCAGGCGCGCACCAGGCCGAGCTCGCCGGGCTTCCACAGCAGCCGGCGCAACGCCCGGCGGTGCCGCACGACCAGCGTCGGGGCGTCGGGCGGTCCGGTCTCGCTGCCGTCCCACGCGCGGATGCGCAGCGGGAGGGGAACGCCGAGCGCCTGCTCGGCGAGAGCGGTCAGTCGTCCGGCCGCATCGGCCATGGCGGGTACCTCCGTGCCTCCATGAAGACGGGTCCACTGGGCTGGGAAACGGATGCGGGATACACCGACATTCCCGCACTACCGCTTCTTTACCTCTACCCATCTCATGTCCTGTGCCCCGGGGCCAGGAACACGGGCACGACGAAGGGCGCCCGCCCCACGGATGGCGGACGCCCTTCGGCCGGACTGCTACCTGCTCAGGCCTTGGCCTTGGTGGCCTCGGCGGGGACCGCCGCGGCCGGGACCGGCCTGGCGGCCTCGTAGAACTCCTCGCGCGGGTTCTCGATGGCGCCGAGCGAGACGACCTCGCGCTTGAGGAACATCGCCAGCGTCCAGTCCGCGAGGACCCGGATCTTGCGGTTGAAGGTCGGAACCGCCATGCCGTGGTAGCCACGGTGCATGTACCAGGCCAGGCGGCCCTTGAACTTCAGCTTGAGCTTGCCGAAGCGGATCAGGGCGACACCCTTGTGCAGGCCGAGGCCGGCCACCGCGCCCTTGTTGGCGTGCTTGTACTCCTTCTGCGGGAAGCCGCGCATGCCGGACACCACGTTGTCGCCGAGCACCTTGGCCTGGCGCAGCGCGTGCTGGGCGTTCGGCGGGCACCAGGCGCCGGGACCGGAGGCCAGGTCGGGGACCTGGGCGTTGTCACCGGCGGACCAGATGTAGTCGGTGCCCTGGACCTGGAGCGTCGGGGCGGTGTCCACGTGGCCGCGCGGGCCGAGCGGGAGGCCGTACCGGGCGAGCGCCGGGTTGGGCTTGACGCCCGCGGTCCACACGATGGTGGAGGCGTCGACCTCCAGGCCGTTGGCGAGCACCACGTGCTTGTCGACGCAGGAGCTCATGGAGGTGCCGAGGTAGACCTCGATGCCACGCTCGCGCAGGTGCTCCAGACCCCAGGTGCCCAGCTCAGGGCCGACCTCGGGGAGGATCTTGTCGGCGGCGTCGACGAGGATGAAGCGCATGTCCTCGCGCTTGACGTTGGTGTAGTACTTGGCCGCGTCGCGGGCCATGTCCTCGACCTCGCCGATCGTCTCGGCGCCGGCGAAGCCGCCGCCCACGAAGACGAAGGTGAGCGCCTTGCGGCGGACGTCCTCGTCGTTGGTGGAGTCGGCCTTGTCGAGCTGCTCCAGCACGTGGTTGCGCAGGCCGATGGCCTCCTCGACGCCCTTCATGCCGATGCCGTGCTCGGCGAGGCCGGGGATCGGGAAGGTGCGGGAGACGGCGCCGAGGGCGACCACCAGGTAGTCGAAGGGCAGTTCGTAGGTCTCGCCCACGAGCGGCTCGACGACCGCGACCTTGCGGTCCTGGTCGATGGTGGTGACCCGGCCGGTGAGGACCTCCGCCTTGGGGAGCACGCGGCGCAGCGGCACCACGACGTGGCGGGGGGAGATGCTGCCGGCGGCGGCCTCCGGCAGGAACGGCTGGTACGTCATGTACGAGCGCGGGTCGACGACGGTCACCGTCGCTTCCGCGTAACGCATCTTCTTGAGGATGCGCCGCGCCGCGTACAGGCCGACGTACCCTCCGCCTACTACGAGGATCCTGGGACGCTCCGTGGTGCTCATGCTTCGAGTATTCACCACGCCCCAGGGGGTACCTCGTGAGCCCCTTCACAAGGTTTGCGGTGCCCTCTGCTACACTGCGCCGCTTCGTGACCAGGGCCACAGTACCCAGGGGGAACCCGGTGGGTGGCGCGGGCGTTGAGCGCCCCGTCCGACCAGCGGCGATCGGCATCCGGGGGCACCCCGCCACCGTCCCGCAACACCGCCGAAACACGGGCGCACCAAGGGTTTTGGAGGGTTCGCGGGGTCCCGGCCCCGGAAAGTTGGGCCGTCCGGCGGGAACTTTCATGTGAAGAAATTCACGAACTTTGTGGGGCGGGCGTGTCACGCCCGCCCCCAGGGCCCGCTCAGTTGGAAAAGGCCCTGCTCAGGCGATGCTCCAGGCGATCCCGTCGAGGATGTCGTGTTCGGAGACCACGACCTCCCGGGCACCCGTGCGCTCCATGATCCGCAGCAGCACCAGGGCACCCGCGCCGATCACGTCGACCCGTCCCGGGTGCATCACCGGGATCGCGGCGCGTTCGGCGTGCGTGGCGGCCAGCAGGCGCGCGCTGATCTCCCGCACCGTCCCGACCGGGACGCGGGAGTGGTGGATGGCGGCCCAGTCGTACTCGGGCAGGTCCAGCGCGATCGCGGCGACCGTGGTGACGGACCCGGCCAGGCCGACGAGGGTGCGGGCCTCGCGGAGCGGGACGGTCCGGTCGGCGAGGTCGAGGGCGGCGTCGATGTCCCGCGTCATGGCGGCGATCTGCGCGGCGGTGGGCGGGTCGGTGACCACGCCGTCGCGGACCAGGTGACGCTCGGTCATCCGCACGCAGCCGACGTCGACCGAACGCGCGGCCGTGACGTGGCGGTCGCCGACGACGAACTCGGTGGAGCCGCCGCCGATGTCCACGACCAGGAAGGGCCGTTCCAGGTCCGTACGTCCGGCCAGCTCCCCGGTGGCGCCGGTGAAGGAGAACTCCGCCTCCTGGTCGCCGGTGATCACCTCGGGCTCCACGCCGAGGATGTCCACCACCCCGCGGACGAAGTCGTCCCGGTTGGAGGCGTCACGGGACGCGGAGGTGGCCACGAAACGGACCTTGCGCGCCCCCAGTTCCTCGATCACGCCCGCGTACTCGCGGCAGGCCGCGAAGGTGCGCTCCAGGGCCTCGGGGGCGAGCCGGCCGGTGCGGTCCACGTCCTGGCCGAGCCGGACGATGGTCATCCGGCGGTCCAGGTCCTCGATCTCACCGGTCGCGGGGTCCGCGTCCGCGACGAGCAGGCGGATGGAGTTGGTACCGCAGTCGATGGCTGCCACCCGGGTCACCGGTCCTCGCCCTCCTCCTGCCCGGCGGCGCCGCACGGGCTCACGCACGGGCCCTTGCGCCACCACTCGGGCAGCATCGCGAGCGTCTCGTCGCCCAGCGGGTTCACCCCGGGGCCGGCCGCGAGGGAGTGGCCCACCAGGACGTGCAGGCACTTCACCCGGTCCGGCATGCCGCCGGCGCTGGGGAAGCCCTGCAGGACCTCGATGGCGTCCCGGCGGGCGATGTAGTCCTCGTGCGCGGCGCGGTAGGCGGCGGCCAGCTCCTCGTCCTGCGCGAGGCGGGCCGTCATCTCCTTCATGACGCCCTCGGCCTCGAGGGTGCCGATCGCCGAGGCGGCGCGCGGGCAGGTCAGGTAGTACAGCGTCGGGAACGGCGTCCCGTCCTCCAGGCGCGGCGCCGTCTCCACCACGTCGGGGTTGCCGCAGGGGCAGCGGTGCGCGATGGCCCGCAGGCCGCGCGGCGGGCGGCCGAGCTGCTCCTTGAAGGCGGCGATGTCCGCCTCGGTGGGCGGGGCGTGCTCGGTCTGCGGCGGGGGCTTTTCCATGCCTGGGCGTGTCTCTCTCAGGGGCTTGCGTCAACGATGTGCTGCGGTGGCGGCGGCGTCCGCGTGGTCGACGCCGTCCCACAGGTTCGCGTACCAGGGGCGGCGGGCCGCGCTGTCGCTGCGGCGGGCGCCGGGGTCCTCGGGAGCCGCGGCCCCGGTGGGCTCCACCACCGTATACGCCGTCTCGCCCGGCAGTACGTAGTGCAGCCGGGCCCGGGCCTGCGCCTTGACGTACTCCGGGTCCTGCCAGCGGGCCTTCTCCTCCCGCAGCTCGTCCACCCGCTTGCGCGCCTGCTCGGCCTGCTTGCGCTGGTCGGCGATCTGCGAGCGCTGCGCCACGTACTGGCGCATGGGGTAGGCGAGGGCGACGACCAGGGCGCAGACGACCAGCGCCAGCAGCGCGGCCCGGCCGGTCAGCCGGTTGCGGCCACGGGGCAGCGCGGGCCGCGGGCGGCCGGCCGCGCGGTAGACGCGGGCCTGCGCCTGTGCCCCGAGGGCACGGATGCGTGTCGCGGTGGAGAAGCGATCCGGCACGTGCACCTCCGGTGGGTTCGGGTGGCCCTTGCTGGCGCACGGTGCCGCCCGCCGCGGACGCGGCGGGCGGCACCGGACGAGGTCAGCCCTTGAAGCGGGGGAACGCGGAGCGGCCGGCGTACACCGCGGCGTCGTCGAGGATCTCCTCGATGCGCAGCAGCTGGTTGTACTTGGCGACGCGCTCGCTGCGCGCGGGGGCGCCGGTCTTGATCTGGCCGCAGTTGGTGGCGACGGCGAGGTCGGCGATGGTGACGTCCTCGGTCTCGCCGGAGCGGTGCGACATCATGCACTTGTAGCCGTTGCGCTGGGCCAGCTCGACCGCGTCGAGGGTCTCGGTCAGCGAGCCGATCTGGTTGACCTTGACCAGGAGCGCGTTGGCGGTGTCGTTGTCGATGCCGCGCTGCAGACGCTCGGGGTTGGTGACGAACAGGTCGTCGCCGACCAGCTGGACCTTGTCACCGAGCTCCTCGGTGATGGTCTTCCAGCCGTCCCAGTCCTCCTCGTTCAGCGGGTCCTCGATGGAGACCAGCGGGTACGCCGCCACCAACTCGGCGTAGTACGCGGTCATCTCGGCCGCCGACAGGGACTTGCCCTCGAAGGAGTAGCTGCCGTCCTTGTAGAACTCGGAGGCGGCCACGTCGAGCGCGAGCGCGATGTCCTGGCCGGGCTGGTAGCCGGCCTTCTTGATGGCCTCGACGATCAGGTCGAGGGCGTCGCGGTTGCTCGGCAGGTTCGGCGCGAAGCCGCCCTCGTCGCCGAGGCCGGTGGACAGGCCGCGCTCCTTCAGGACCCCCTTGAGGGTGTGGTAGACCTCGGCGCCCCAGCGCAGGGCCTCGGAGAAGGACTCCGCACCCACGGGTGCGATCATGAACTCCTGGATGTCCACGTTGGAGTCGGCGTGCGAGCCGCCGTTCAGGATGTTCATCATCGGGACCGGCAGCACGTGGGCGTTCGGGCCGCCCAGGTAGCGGAAGAGCGGCAGGTCGGAGGCCTCGGAGGCGGCGTGGGCCACGGCCAGCGAGACGCCGAGGATGGCGTTGGCGCCGAGGGAGGACTTGTCCGGGGTGGCGTCCAGGTCGAACATCGCCTGGTCGATCAGCCGCTGCTCGGTCGCGTCGTAGCCGACCAGCTCCGGGCCGATCTGCTCGATGACGGCCAGCACGGCCTTCTCCACGCCCTTGCCCTGGTAACGGCTCTTGTCACCGTCGCGGAGCTCGAGGGCCTCGAACGCACCGGTGGACGCACCGGAGGGGACGGCTGCACGGCCCGTGCTGCCGTCGTCGAGGCCGACCTCGACCTCGACGGTGGGGTTGCCTCGCGAGTCGAGGATTTCCCGGGCTACGACGACGTCGATGGACGGCACGTGGGTCTCCTTCTGGATGTCTCTTCGTTTCGGCATGAGCCTAACCGACCCGAAAAGCCCCGGCCGGGCACGCTCGGGGGATGGACGCGCCCTGCTGCGGAACGGAGGAGAAAGTTCAGCCCGATGTCAGCCGGTGTCCGCCGGGCGGGGGTGGACTCCCGGCCCGGCGGCGCGCGGGGGACTCAGCGGCCGAGGTCCAGGTACGAGCCGGGGCTGATCACGTTCGGGTCGTCGCCGATGACGTCGCGGTTCGCGTCGTACAGGCCGCGCCAGCCGCCGCCGACGTGCTGCTCCATGGCGATCTCGCAGAGCGAGTCGCCCTCCTGCACCAGGTAGCGGCTGCCGGTGGTGGTCTTGGCGCTGGTGCCGCTGTCCCGGCCGGTGTCGGCCTTCTTGGTCTCCGCGCGCGTGTCGGTGGTGAGCGGGACGACGCCCCAGGCGGCCTCCCCCTCCACGAAGTGGGCCGGCAGGCCGGCGGGGTCGCTGTTCCGGGTACCGGTCGAACCCGCGGTGTTCCCGGTGGCGGTGCCGTCGGTGGCGGTTCCGGCCTCCGGCTTGCGGTGCTTGCCGGTGCCCTTGCCCTTGTCGTCGGCGGAGGGGGTCGCGGAGGCGTCGGGGCCCTCGGTCGCGTCGGCGTCCGGGGTGGCGGTGGTGTCCTGGTCGGTGCCCGGCGAGGTGGTGCCCGTGCTGTCGTCGCCGGAGGTGGCGCCGTCCCCGTCGGTGTCCTGGTCGCCGGAGCCGGTGGAGTCGCCCGTTCCCTGACCGTCCTGGTCCTTGCCGCCGTGCAGCAGGTCGTCGAGGGCGTCGGTGAGCCCGGAGGAGTCGGCGCAGCCGGACCACGCGTCCGGGCCGAGCTCCGCGAGCATCTTCTCGGCCACGGATATCTGCTCGTTGCGGCTGGCGAGGTCCGGACGCTCGGCGTACTGGGCGCCGCCGTACTGCTCCCAGGTCTCCTCGGTGATCTGCAGGCCGCCGAAGAACCCGTTGCCGGTGTTGGAGCTCCACAGGCCGCCGCTCTCGCACATGGCGACCGCGTTCCAGGTGCTGTTGGCGTCGGCGGCGCTGGCGCCGCTCGCTGCGAAGAGGGGGAGCGTGAGGCCCGCCCCGGTCGCCGCGACCGCGACCATGGCGGTCGGGGCTTGACGCGGCTTGCGGTGTCGGCCGTTCCCGGACTTCAGCATTGCGGCATCGCCTTTCACATTCGAATACTGCGATGGCGCCCGACGGTAGTGGTCTTGGCCCATGCATCACAAGTCGGTGTCTCACGGATCACGCGAAGATCACGTTCTGACGTCCTGTCAGTCACGTTCCGGTGAGAAGGCGACCGGCAGGGTCCGCAAGCCCCGCATGATCAGGCCGCCCCGCCACCTCAGGTCGGCCGGCTCGGCGGCCAGTCGCAGGTCCGGCAGCCGGGTCAGCAACGTCGCCAGGGCGGACTGCGCCTCCAGCCGCGCGAGGGGGGCGCCCAGGCAGTAGTGGATGCCGTGGCCGTACCCCAAGTGCTGGTTGTCGCGGCGCGACAGGTCCAGGGTGTCCGGGTCGGCGAAGCGCTCCGGATCGCGGTCGGCGGCCGCCAGGACGACCAGCACCGGATCGCCGGTGGCGACGGACTGCCCGCCGACGGTGAGGGGTTCGGTCGCGAACCGCCAGGTCGCCAGCTCCACCGGCCCGTCGTAGCGCAGCAGTTCCTCGACTGCGGTGGCGAGCGCCTCGCGCTCGCCGCGGGCGAGGGAGTCCTGGAGCCGCCGCCGCTGCTCCGGGTGGCGCAGCAGGGTGTAGGTGCCGTTGCCGATGAGGTTGACGGTCGTCTCGAAGCCCGCGAAGAGCAGGATGAAGGCCATCGCGGCGGCCTCGTTCTCGGTCAGGTGCTCGCCGTGGTCGCTCGCCCGGATCAGCCCGGAGATCAGGTCGTCGCCGAGCTCCGAGCGCTTGCGGTGGATCAGTTCCAGCAGGTAGGCCCGCATCTTCTTCACCGAGCGGGCCACTCCCCCGCGCGGGCCGCCGCCGTGCCGGATCATCATGCCCGCCCAGTCGCGGAAGTCGTCCTGGTCCTCGGCGGGGACGCCCAGCAGGTCGCAGATGGCGTAGATCGGCAGCGGGAACGCGAACTCATGGATGAGATCCGCCTCGCCCTTGGCGGCGAAACCGTCGATCAGCCGGTCGGTGAGCTCCTGCACCCGCGGCGCGAACTCCGCCACCCGGCGCGGGGTGAAGGCCTTGGAGACCAGCCGCCGCAGCCGGGTGTGGTCGGGCGGATCGATGTTGAGCAGGTGCGTCATCAGGTCGGCGCTGCGCTCGCCCGGGATGCCCACCTTGCCCTTGGCGTGGGCGCGTTCGGAGTGGTGGACGGGGTTCTTGCTGAGCCGTGCGTCGGCCAGCGCCTGCTTGGCGTCCGCGTACCGGGTGACCAGCCAGGCCTCCACCCCGCTGGGCAGGGTCGTGCGGTGCACCGGGGAGTGCTCGCGCAGCCAGGCGTACGCGGGGTACGGATCGGTCGCGAACTGCCAGGTGAACAGCTCGGGGGCGGCCGGGATGCCGGGGTCGGGGGTCACGCTCTCATGCACCCCATGACGTTAGCCGGTCGCGGCTGAGCCGGTCGGCGAGCCTGGTCGTCTCCGGGAGGCGGTAGGAGGGGGCCAGGGCGAGCACATGGCGGCAGGCGGTGTCCAGGTCGACGCCGTGGCCGGTCGAGACGTAGACCGGCTTCACCCCGGCCTGGGTCCGCAGCACCCGTCCCACCGTCTCCCCCGCGTCCACCAGCGGCGCGGTCGATCCCCGGGCGTCACCGAGCGCGGCGGTGTCCCAGGTGCCGACGAAGGGCGTCTTCGCCACCCCCGCCGCCGGCAGGCCGGTGACCACGCCCAGGTGGCAGGCGAGCCCGAAGCGCCGCGGGTGCGCCAGCCCCTGGCCGTCGCAGAGCAGCAGGTCGGGCGTGACGGAGAGCTTCTCCAGCGCGTCGATCAGCACGGGCAGTTCACGGAAGGCGAAGAGCCCGGGGACGTACGGGAACGTGGCCCGGGCGGTCGCCGTGACCTGCTCGACGGGGGCCAGCGCCGCGGTGTCGAGCACGACGACGGCGGCGGCGACGGTGTCGCCCTCGGCACCGTGACCGCCGCCGTAGGCGACGTCCAGTCCGGCCACGTACCGCGGTCGCTGCGGGCCGGGCCCGCGGTGGTCCGCCAGCGGACGGAGCCGGTCCTGCAGGGCCCGGGCCTCCGCCTCGTCGCGCGGCCACGCGTGCCTTACGTCGATGCGCATGGCCGCCAGCCTAGAGCGGCCTCGGCCGGGCCCGGTGGCCGCGGCTCAGTGCTCTTCCTTGCCGCCTTCCTCCTGTCCCGGCCCGGAACGGGTCGGTGCGCCTCTGGGAACGCCGCCCGGGGACCCGCCCGCGGTGCCCGCGGGACTGCGGGTGCCGCCCTCGGGGCCGCGGGTGGCGCCCTCGGGACCGGGCACGCCGTGGGAGCCCCAGTTGCCGAAGCCCTTCAGGGAGTGCGGGAGGCGCCGGACGCCGTCCTGCGGCCATTCGTCCGGCTCCCGCCATTCGGTGAGCGTGTGCCGCTCACCGTCCTGGTGGCCGGGGCCGTGGTCGGCCGGGGTCTCCCGGCCGTACTCCTGGCGGGTGTGCCACGCCCCGCCACGGGGCTGCGGTTTCTGCTCGGGGGGCGGTTCCTTGCCCCGGGCCCACATCCCGATCGACACCGCGCCGACGAGGATCCCGACCAGGAAAATGCCCACTACCAGCGGCGCGATGCCGACGATGTAGTCGTGCGGCACGGCCAGCTGGATCTGTTCCAGTGCTCGCATCATATGACCCATTTACCCGCTCTGTCCCAACTCACTCGGGACAGCGGGTAAGACCCGGAGCGGAGGGTCAGGCCTGCTTCTCGGCCTCCAGGATCGCGTCCCGGTAGCGGCGCGCGGCGGCCCGCAGGGCGGACTCCGGGTCGATGCCGGCCTCCTGGGCGGCGAGCGCGAGCGCCAGCAGGCGCTCACCGGTGTCGGCGGCGTCCTGGCCGGGGACGGCCACGGACAATCCCGCCTGGCGGGCCCGGGAGCCGAGCTTGGCGGCGAGGGCGAGCGCGGGCTGGCCGAGGGGGATGCCCTCGGTGACCGAGCCGCGCCGCTTCTCCTCCGCCTTGGTGCGCAGCCAGTGCTCGCGGACGTCCTCCGGCGTCTCGGCGACCTCGTCGCCGAAGACGTGCGGGTGCCGGTGGATCAGCTTCTCCACGATGGTGGCGGCGACGTCGTCGATCGAGAACGGCTCCTCCGGGTCGTCCTGGGCGATCCGCGCGTGGAAGACGACCTGCAGCAGCACGTCGCCGAGTTCCTCGCGCAGGGCCTCCCGGTCGCCCTCCTCGGCGGCCTCGGCGAGCTCGTAGACCTCCTCGATGCCGTACTTCACCAGTTCCCGGGTGGTACGGACGCTGCTCCAGGGGCACTCGCGGCGGATCCGGTCCATCACCTGCACCAGGTCGAGCAGCCGCGCGCCCGGCAGGTCGTAGGACCCGGGCACCAGCTCCAGGTCCGGCATGCGGACCCGGCCGGAGCCGCCGAGCCGGGCGAGCTCGTCGGTGACGGCGCGGTCGCCCTCGCCGCCGGCCAGGTAGACCACGGTGCGGCCGCCCTCGGTGAGGTCGACCAGTTCCCGCCCGGTGGGCGCGGACGGCTCGACGGCGACCCCGGCCTCGCGCAGGTACGGCAGCTGCGGATGCTCCGGGTCGGGGCAGACGACCAGGTCGGCGGCGCGCAGCAGCTCCCAGGCGGGCCAGGAGAGCAGGCCGGGGGCGACCCGGTGGGTGGTGGTCAGCAGTACCAGGCGGCCCGGGCGGGCGGAGTCATCGGAGTGGTCCACCCGACGAAACTACCTCGCCGCGGAACGGCGCCGGGGCCGGGTCCGAGGTCGGACCCGGCCCCGGTTCCGGTGCATCAGGCCTGGGCGGCGCGGCGGCTCACCTCGGTCAGCCACGGGTCCTTGGTGGCGTCCAGGTCGAGCTTGTCGGAGTTCCACTTCCCGTAGCGCGGGTTGACGTCGATGTTCAGCTTCTTCGACGTGTCGCGCAGCACCTTGATCAGCGCCGTCTGGCCCTCGGGGGTCTGCACGTCGGCGCCGTAGTGGGCGGCGACCTTCTGCATCAGCAGGTCGGTGCGGATGCTCTCGTCGATGTCGGCGGGCACCATCGCGTAGGTCTGCAGCAGCTGGGCCTCCAGCGCCGCCTTGCCGCCCGCCTGCTTCTCGGTGTCCCCGCGGGCTTCCTGGAGCTCGTTGCGGGTGACGGAGACGCCCACGTCCTGCGCCGCCTCCTCGATCACCTCGTTCTGCACCAGCCGGTGCACGACGTTGCGCTGGAGGTCGCTGCTGGCCTCGATGAGCTGGGCGGCCTGCGGGGTCTTCTCCTGCGCGGCGCGCACCGCGGCGACCTTCGCCTGGACCGTCTCCACGGTGATCTGCCGGCCGTCCACGACGGCCGCGGCACCCGCGTGCGGCGTGCCGCAGGAGGTCAGCAGTGGCGCTGCGAGCAGCACGGCTGCGGCGGCGGTGGCGGAGAGAGCAGTCCTGCGGCGGAGCATTTTTGCCTCCCGGCAAGGGATCGAGCGACGGTGCACGACCTGGCAGTGATGCAGTGATCGAGGATATTGAGCAGGGCACCGGGATATCCAGCGATCCGCACAACACACTGCACAAACGATCCCCGGCACCTCAGGTGTCGCAGGCGACCCCGTCGCCGTCGCGGTCCAGCGCCCGGGAGTAGCCGGGGTCCCCGCGGTGCAGCGGGGCCGCGCCGGCGTCGCGGGCCGCGGCGCAGTTCGCGTACGAGGCACCCGGGGAGGGGGCGGTGCCCTCCTTCCCGTCGCCCGAACCGGAGCCGCCGCTGTCGCCGCCGCCGTTCCCGCCGCCGGACGTCACCGGCCTGCCGGCGTCCGGCAGGGGCTCGTCGGGGCAGGTGCCCAGCACCTTCTCCATGGCGGCCTTCTCGGCCCCGGTGACCCACAGCCCGTACTTCTTCTTCACCGCCACCTGGCGGGCCACGTACGGGCAGCGGAAGGCCTTGTCCGGCGGCAGCCAGGTCGCGGCGTCGCCGTCGCCCTTCCCGCGGTTGGTCGGGCCGTCGACGGCGAGGAGGTTCAGCGGGTCGTTGGCGATCTGCTTGCGCTTGTCGCGGGACCAGTACTTGGCGCCCTTCTGCCAGGCGTCGCTGAGCGCCACGACGTGGTCGATGTCGACCGTGCTGCGGCCGCGCGTGAAGTCGATCCGCTTCCCGGTGTAGGGGTCGTCGAGGGTGCCCGAGGCGACGACGCAGTCCCCGCCCCGGTCGGCGCGGAAGGAGGTGCCGGTGAGGTCCCGGCGGAGTATGTCGTCGCGGGTGTCACAGCCGTTGTGGTCGGTGTCCACCCAGGCCGCGCCGAACTCGTCCCGTGCGTAGCCCGTCTTGGGCGCCCGGCCCTTCACCGCCAGGTCGCCGACCGCCTTGAGCGCGCTGCCCTTCGGCGCCCCGTCGCTCCCGGCCCCGCTGCCCGTGCCGCTGCCGAGGCCCTCGCCCGTGCACCCGGCCAGACCCACGCCGAGCAGCACGGCGACGGCTGCCGCTGCCGTTCCCGCCCTGGTTGTACGCACCTTGGCACTCTAAGGGGTGGGAGGTGGGGCCCGGCAGGGGGCGTACGGCGCCCGAACGGTCAGTGCGCGGCGGCGGTTCGGCGCAGCTCGTCCACAAGGGAGAGGAAGAGGAGGAAGTTCGGGATGTCCTTGACCTTCTTGGACGACCAGGACAGGGACTTGCCGGCCTTCTTCAGCACGAGCACGCCGTCGGCGACCCGGACGCCCTCGATCTCCTGCCAGGTGACGGCCCCGCGCCTCGGCGTCGCGACGCCGGAGCGGTTGACCGAGATGTCCCCGAAGGTCAGCGTCCGCCCCTCCGCCAGCATCCGCAGCATTCCCGGCAGCTGGAACCCGGCGACCTCCTGCTGGATGAACGGCCCCCACCGCTCCGGCTCCGCGTAGAAGTTGAGGATCTTCCGGACCGTGCCGTCCGGCTTGTGCAGCGTGTAGCGGTAACCGGTGGCGACGTGGACGCCGTTGACGTAGGACTCGGTGATCTCCTGCAGCACCGTCATCGAGTCCCAGCGGAAGGCGGCGGGCACGCCGGCGTGGTCGATCTCGACCAGCCCGAACTCGAAGAAGTGGAGGCGCCGGGCGGCGGCCTTGCGGGAGAAGTTGGGGGTGCGCAGGGCATGGTGGAGGAACCAGAGGCCGGGCAGCACGAAGCAGGCCAGCCCCACGAGGATCATGAACACGAAGTTGCACGTCATCAGGAAGCCGTGCCGTTTCGGCATGATCGTGAGGCGGTGCCGCCCGAGGCCCTCGGCCGCGGCGAGGGCGGCGATGTCGTCGGGTATCCGGTCTTCCATGGTGCGTTCCGCCGTTCTCGGGAAGGGGACGGCCCTGGCGCGGCGCGCGCCAGGGCCCGGGGATCGTAGCCGGTGGCTCAGCCGGCGAGCTTGTCGATGTCGACGGTGTCCTTGGCCGCCGGGGCGGTGATCGCGGCCGACTCGTCGAAGTCGGAGAAGAGCATCGTGCCGGGCTCCTTGCCGCCCTTGACGACCACCTTCAGCACGTACGGCCTGCCTTCGGTGGCCACGTAGGCGGTAGTGGTCTCGGCCCCGTCCTTGCTGGTGATCGGCACGGCGGGCGTGCCCGCCACGGTGGTGGGCTCGCCCTTCTTCCCGCCCAGCTCGCCGTCCGAGTCCTTCTCCACCTCGGCGAGGAACGCGTTCAGGTCGCAGGCCTCGACGAGGTCCTTGTTGTCCGGAGTGTCGGCCTTGGTCTTCATCCACCGGCCGGCGAGGAGGTCCTTCATCGCGGCGCCGTCGGAGCCCTGGGACTTCCAGAAGGCGTCGTCGCCCTTCATGTAGAGCGAGGGGCCCGCCTTGACGAGCTGGACGGTGCCGCCCTCGGCGGTGACCTCGCCCTTGCAGTCGCCGGTCCTGGTCATCGCCATGCGGAACTTCATCCGCTCGCCGTCGGAGATGCCGTCGAGGTCGACGGTCATCGCCGGGGCGGACTTCATGGCGGCCACGGCCTTCTTCTCGATGGTGGTGGCCGGCTGGTCGGCGAGGCCGGTGGACGCCGGCTTCGCCGTGCCACCGAGCGGGCCGCAGGCGGCCATGGTGAGGGCGGCGGTGACGCAGCCGAGCGCGGTGAGCGCTCCGCGAGTGGTGGTCATGAGGGTCGTCCCCCTTGGTGGACAGCGTGTGGATGACGGTTGCGGGCCGGCGGAGCACCCGGGCTTCGTGAACCGATGGGTCAATCACAGCATGAGCTGTGAACCGAGTCAACATAAAATCTCGATCCACATGAGTTCACGCGCGAAGGGTCGGATCTTTCGTTCACCGGTATGCTCGGGGCCACAGCCGCACCCCCGTCGCGGGAAGGGAGCCAGCCAGGTGCCGGACAACGCAAGCGAGGTGACCGCAGCCGGGATCGCACGGCTGGCCGGGGTGGGGCGGGCGGCCGTCAGCAACTGGCGCCGCAGGCACGCCGACTTCCCCAAGCCGGTGGGGGGCACCGACACCAGCCCGGCCTTCGCGCTGTCGGAGGTCGAGAGCTGGCTCCGCGCCCAGGGCAAACTCGCCGAGGTCCCGCTGCGTGAACGGGTCTGGCAGCGGGCCGAGTCCCATCCCTCGGGCACCGCGGCCGCGCTCCGGCAGGCCGGCGCCGTCTGCCTGCTGGTCCGTGAACACCCCGCCGACGGGCCCCGGATGGAGGGAGCCGAAGCCGAGGGCGCCGTACGGGACCTCTTCGAGCGGCACTTCGGCGGACGGTTCGCCCTCGGCACCCCCGTCGACGCCGAACTGCTGCGCGGCGCCGCCGAACTCGCCGCCGGGATGGGCCCGCGCCAAGCCTACGAGTTCCTGCTCGGACGCCACCTGGACGCCAACCCCCGGCAGTACACGCTGACCCCGGCCGCGCCCGCCGAGCTGATGGCCGCGCTCGCCGGTCCCGCCCGTACCGTGCTGGACCCCGCCTGCGGCACCGGCGCCCTGCTGCGTGCCGTCGAGGCCCCGCACGAGGTGTACGGCCAGGAGGCCGACCCGGACCTGGCCGCGCTGGCGGCGCTGCGGCTGGCGTTGCACGCCGACCCCGCCGCGGTGGTGCGGGTGGCCGGCGGCGACAGCCTGCGCGCCGACGCCTTCCCCGGGCTCGCCGCCGACGCGGTGCTGTGCCACCCGCCGTTCAACGAGCGCAACTGGGGCCACGAGGACCTCGCCTACGACGCCCGCTGGGAGTACGGCTTCCCGGCCCGCACCGAGTCCGAACTCGCCTGGGTGCAGCACTGCCTGGCCCGGGTCCGGGAGGGCGGGACCGTCGTGCTGCTGATGCCGCCCGCCGCCGCCTCGCGCCGCTCCGGCCGCCGGATCCGGGCCGACCTGCTGCGGCGCGGCGCCCTGCGCGCGGTGGTCGCGCTCCCGGCCGGCGCCGCGCCCCCGTACGGCATCCCGCTCCACCTGTGGGTGCTGCGCAGGCCGGGCGCCGGCACGGCGGCCTCCCCGCACCTGCTGCTGGTCGACACCGCGGGGTCGCAGGACGCGGCCCCCGGCGGTGAGAAGGTGCCCTGGCAGTCGGTGCGCGCCACCGTGCTGGACGCCTGGCACTCCTTCGACCGGCACGGCACCACGGAGGAGCGGCCCGGCGTGAGCCGCGCCCTGAAGGTCATCGACCTGCTCGACGACGACGTGGACCTGGCCCCCGCCCGCCACCTGCCGCCGCCCGCCGCGGGCGGCGGGGCGGCCGAACTCGCCGGGGTGCGCGACCGGTTGGCCGCCACCTTGCTGCGCACCGCCGAGCTCACCCCCGCCCCCGCCGGGGCGGCCGAGCCCGCCCGCTGGCCGCTCACCACGGTCGGCGAACTGGCCCGTGCCGGGGCGCTGGTGCTGCGCGCGGGCGGCACCGGGAGCGCCCGCCCCGACGGCGGCCCCGCCGTGCTCACCGAGCACGACGTCCTCGGCGGTGGCGCGCCGAGCGGCAGCCTGCCCGAGGGGCCGCCCGGGGAGGAGCCGGTCCTGACGCGGGAGGGCGACGTGGTCGTCCCGGTGCTCGGCCGGGGTTCGGCCGCCCGCGTCGTCGACGCCGCCACCGCCGGGGCGGCCCTCGGCCGCAACCTCCACCTGCTGCGCCCCGACCCGGCCGCCCTGGACCCCTGGTTCCTCGCCGGCTTCCTGCGCGGCACCGCCAACAACCGCCAGGCCAGCAGCTACGCCTCCACCGCGACGCGGCTGGACGTCCGCCGGCTCCAGGTGCCGCGGCTGCCGCCGGCCGACCAGCGCCGGTACGGGGAACGCTTCCGCACCCTGGCCGCCTTCGAGGAGACCCTGCGGCTGGCGGGACAGCTGGGTGAGCAGTTGGTGCAGGGGCTCTACGACGGGCTGACCGACGGCACGGTGCGTCCCGAATAGTTACGGGATCGGGTGACAGCCCGTCGGCGACGGCGGATACTCTCGCGATACCACCCGCAGCTGTCCTCCGCACTGATGTCCAGGGAGTACGAGAGCAGTGATGAACGGCCCCGGCCCGGTCCCGCCGTACCCACCCGCTCAGTCCAAGGCCACGGCGACCACGCTCCGTGTCATCTTCCTCACGATCACCGCGATCAGCTGCGGCTTCCTGTCCGGCCTCCCGTTGCTGCACCTGGCCATCCAGCGGCGCCGGACCATGGACTGGGTGTTCTTCTGGATCGGCACCGCGGTGAGCATCGCCTCCTTCGCGACCGTCGGCACGCTGCCGGAGGAGAGCCCCTGGACGGACGTGGCGATGCTCACCGCCATCGCCCTCGTCCCCCTGGTCGGCGTCCACTACCTGGTGGCCGACCTGGCGCTGCACCGGGCGGCCGCGGTGCCCGGCTACCCGTCGTACGCCACGACCGTGCCGTACCCCCCGCCGCACCAGCAGGCGCCGCCGCAGCCGCCGGTGGACTACAACCCGTACCGCACGGCCCCGCCCCCGCCCCCCGCGCCGCAGGCCCCCGTGCCGCCGCAGCCGCCCGCGCCCCCGCACCCGCACCCGCACCCGCCCCGGATCAACCAGGTGCGCGCCGAACTGGACGAGCTGAGCGACCTGCTGCGCAAGCAGGAGGGCGGTCAGTGAACGGACGGATCGTCGCCGGCCGTTACGAGCTGGCCACGGTCCTCGGCCAGGGCGGCATGGGCCAGGTGTGGACCGCGTACGACCGGCGGCTGGACCGGCGGGTGGCCGTGAAGCTGCTGCGCCCGGACAAGGTGGCCGGCGGCGCCGACGCCGAAGAACTGCGCCGGCGCTTCGAGCGGGAGTGCCGGGTCACCGCCCAGGTCGACCATCCGGGGCTGGTCACCGTCCACGACGCGGGCAGCGACGCGGACGAGCTGTACTTCGTCATGCAGTACGTGGAGGGCGCCGACCTCGCCGACCACCTCGCCGAGCACGACCCCTACCCCTGGCCGTGGGCGGTCGCCGTGGCCGCGCAGTTGTGCGCCGTGCTGTCGGCGGTGCACGCGGTGCCGATCGTGCACCGCGACCTCAAGCCCCGCAACGTCATGGTGCGCCCGGACGGCACCATGGTCGTCCTCGACCTCGGCGTCGCCTCCGTGCTCGACACCGACACGACGCGGCTCACCCACACCGGCACGCCCATCGGGACGCCCGCGTACATGGCGCCCGAGCAGGCGATGAGCGGCGCCGTCGGGCCCCGCACCGACCTGTACGCGCTCGGGGTGCTGCTGCACGAACTGGTCAGCGGCACCGTCCCGTTCGCGGGCGCCACGGCGCTCGGCGTGTTGCACCGGCACCTGTACGAGCAGCCCGTGCCGCTGCGGCAGGTGCGCCCGGAGGTGCCGGAACCGCTGGAGGCGCTCGTGCTGCAACTGCTGGCGAAGGACCCGCAGCACCGCCCGGCCGACGCCCAGGAGACCTACCGCCGGCTGGCGCCGCTGCTGCCGGTGCCCGGCGTCGTCCACCGCTCCCTCGGGCCGATGGACCCCACCCGCCCCTTCCTGCGTCCGCTCGCGCCCTGGCCCGACCGGCCGGCCGCCCCTTCGCAGCCCACTCCCGCCCCGGGCGCGACCGGGGCCCCCGCGGGCCACGGCATCGCGGAGGCCGTCGACGAGGTGAAGCGGCTGCTCGACGCCGGACGCATCACGCAGGCGGTCGACATCCTGGGCGGCGTGCTGCCGGCCGCCGCGGAGAAGCACGGCGAGCAGTCACCGGTGGTGCGGATGCTGCGCAAGCAGTACGCGGCCACGCTGATGGAGGACGGCCAGTACCGCCGCGCCCTGCCGGAGCTGCGCCGGCTCGCGGACGAACTGGCCGCCGAGTCGGGGCCGCTGGGCCGCCAGTCGCTGCAGTACCGCTACGAGGCCGCGCAGTGCCTGGAGCAGTTGGGCGAGGCCCCGGCGGCGCTCGCCGAGTACCGGGCGCTGCTGCCCTCCTTCGAGCAGTACCGCGCCACCGACCCGGAGCTGCCGCTGGAGGTGCGGCGCCGCATCGGCCACCTGCTGCTGTCGGTGGGCGACCGCATGGCCGCCCACGACGTGCTGTCCCGCCTGCTGTACGACTCCGACCGGGTGCACGGCCCGCACCACCCGTTCTCGCTGGAGGTACGGCGGACGCTGACCTGGCTGGGGCAGGTCGGTCGTTAGCGGCTAGCGGCGGGACCGGAGGCGGCGGGCCACGCGCGCCATGCGGCGCACGGTGGTGTTGCCGCGCAGCCGCTGGGCGGCACTGAGCGGGCCGCCGCCGGGCAGCCCCAGCGAGGTGAGGCGGCGGCGCCGGAAGTAGTACTCGGTGTCCGGGCCGAGGTGGTCCCGCAGCCACGCCGCGGTCTCCTCGCGCAGCCCGGGGTGCATCCTGGGCTGCATGCAGAAGCCCACGGCCCGTACGAGCGGGGCGAGTTCCGCGGCGGCCCCGCCCTGGGCACCCGGGCCGGCGACGTCGGGCACGAGGTGGTCGACGATGGTCAGCGGGACGCGGTTGCTGTTCTGGTACGGCGTGAGCCGGTCCAGCACCAGACGGGTCCCGGCCCGCGCGATCGCGACGTCGTAGTAGGCGCTCGCGGTGAGCATCGCGGTGGAGAAGCAGCCGACGACCAGCTCCGGCCGGCAGACCTCGTACAGCGTCTCGGCCAGCAGCGGGCCGTCCAGTACGCGCAGCCGCGCGCCCTCGGCCGCCGCGGCGTCCTCCATCGCCTTGGAGTAGCCGGCCGGCGCCGTGGGGTGGGGCTTGAAGACGATCGAGCGGTGACCCGCGGCGATCGCGCCGCGCACCATGGTGACGTGCAGCTCCTCCTCCTCCTGCGGGGTGAGGATGCGCAGGGCGGCGAGGTACTGGCCGAGCAGCACCGCGGTCGGCGGGTCCTGGGCGAGGGCGGTGAGCCGGGGGTCGTCCGCCGCCTCCACGGCGATCTCCTTGAGCACGGCCCTGAAGGCGTCGTCGGGGACGAGTTCGGGCTCCGCGCCGGTCTCCGCCAGCAGCAGCGGACGCAGTCCGGGGACCAGGTCGAGGTGGAGGACCCGCTGGACGCGGTTGCCGAGGGGGCCCGGCAGCTTCTCACGGGTGGGCCCGTAGCTCATCAGGCCGTCCGCGTACACGTGGACGGCGCTCTCGGCGAAGATCGTGGCGAGCGCGCGTGCCGGGTTGACCTGGATGGACTCCACCACGAGCTCGACGGGGACGTCGCCCAGGCCCCAGGAGTGCCGGAACAGCCGCTGCCAGATGGAGCTCTCGTCCTCCAGCGGGGCCCACTTGGAGGGCCGGTGCGGGTGGATCACCTCGTTCCACGAGACGACCTCGTCGAAACGGGTGACGATCCGCTGGTACCCGTGCATGTCGGAGAGCTGGACGACCGTCTCGGGGACCGGGGCGTTGTTGCTCACCAGCAGGATGCGCCGGGTGCCGGTACGGGGCCCGAAGGCGCCGGCGTCCAGGGCGGCGGCGAGGGTCGCGGCGCCGTAGAGGGTCGAGACCTCGAAGATCTGGGCCCGGTCGTGGTTCATGCTCTCCTCAGCCCGTTCGGCCGTCGGCAGGGTCATCGTCAGGCCGCCTTCCGCGCGTCGGCGCGCAGCCGCTGGAGCACGTGGGCGCGCTGGACGTCCATCTCGGCGAGGGTCCGGTCCAGCACCTCCTGCGGCATGCGGGCCAGGGCGACGGCGGACTGCCGCTTGAGCTGCCTGCCGGTCCCGGCGTCGTAGCGCCGCACGTTGGACATGTGGAAGGCGATCAGCGCGCAGTAGGTGCGGACGATCTTGGGCAGGAAGCGCTCGGCCTCGCGGTCGGCGAGCACGTCGTCGAGTATCGCGTCGTGGGCGGGTATGAAGTCCAGCTGCCGGCCGTCGCTGATCTGGGTGAGCGAGTCGCTGACCCCGCGCCGGTAGAAGACCCCGACCGGGCGGATCACCGCGAAGGACCGGGCCGTCAGGTGCAGCCGCCAGACCCACTCGCGGTCCTCCGCGGTCCGCAGGCTGGTGCTGTAGCGCATGCCGCCGTCCTCGAAGAGCCGGCGGTGGTAGATCCCGGCCCAGACGAAGGGGTAGTCGACCATGGTCGACACGTGCGAGGGCGTGATCGCGTCGCGCGGGTCGAGCACGGCGTCCCAGCGCCTGGCAGGGGGGCGGTGCACGACCCGCTCGGTGCCGGTGGCCTTGACGTGCCCGGTGCGCACGAAGTCGCAGTCCAGCCGCTCGATGCCGGCGACGAGCTCGTCGAGGTAGCCGCGGGCGTACCAGTCGTCGCCGTCCAGGAAGGTCACGTACGTCCCGCCGGCCGCGTCCAGTCCGCTGTTGCGGGACTGGGCGACGCCCTTGTTCTGCTCGTGCCGGATCACCCTCATGCCCGGCAGCCGGCGCTCCCAGTGGGCCAGGAT
The DNA here is from genome assembly GCF_042733315.1 of Streptomyces sp. NPDC059718. Taxonomy (NCBI): domain Bacteria; kingdom Bacillati; phylum Actinomycetota; class Actinomycetes; order Kitasatosporales; family Streptomycetaceae; genus Streptomyces; species Streptomyces sp. NPDC059718. Next base: position 161,798 of record NZ_JBHWGA010000013.1, on the reverse strand, counting down.
CTCCGGGGTGCCGTCCGTCGAGTGATCGTCGACGAGGATGAACTCGGTGTCCGCCCCCGCATTGTTGGCCAGCCCGCACAACATGTCGTGCGCGTACGGCTGAATATTGCGGAAGGGGACGATTACCGAAAGTTTGGGCACCTGGGAATCCAGACGATCTCGACGCGGGCCACGGACTCCGGCCCCCCGGACGGTGCCGGAGGACAAGCGTATCGGACTAGATCCAGACGGGGCGTCGGGAATGCTTCGACAAGGTGAACGCAAGGAATACGGAATACGAACTCCCGCCTTTCCCCATGCCGCCCGCGATGCTTCCCGACCGCCGCCTTCCCCGTTCGCATCCGATTAGATCCTCGTTCACTTGAACGTCATATCCACTCCCTACGGTGATCTCCTCCGCCCCATGTGCCGTGCGCGTGTCCATGTGCGTCGAGGTGCCCGGGCGGCGTCTGTTGATCCGCGCGGGAAACCCATGCAGTTCTCCCCAGCGGCCGTGTCATTGTTGGGAGCAGCATGGTCAAGTTCCGGGCTGGATGGCTCGAGAAAAGATTGGACAACTCCGCGGGCGCGGATATTCCGATCGCTTCGGTTTCCGTGGCCGAGTGCGTCCGGTCCTGTGCCGTCCACGGCGGCAAGCTCGCCAAGAACCTGGACTGGAGAAAGGGCCAGCTCGCCGAGGCGATCCGGGAACTGCTGGCCCGGTACGCCGCCGCGATGACCGATCCGGGTGACGCCGCCGCGCTCACCGGCGGGAAGAGCACCTGGCCGAAGTCGAACCCCGAGGTCTTCGACGCCCTGCTCGAGGTGGGCAACAAGGCCGTGGACGTGCACGGCGCCGACGAGCTGCGGCTCGCGATGCGCATCACCGAGACGGTCCTCGGCGTCCGCAAGCAGTCCCGGGCCGGCTGGCGCCTGCGGGCGCGCCTGATGGACGCGATCGGCGACGACGCCGCCACCATCGCCGCGTACGAGCGCTTCCTGGCGCTGACCCCCAAGGACGACCTCAACATCGCGGGCCGCATCACCAAGCTGCAGGAGAGCGGCGAGCGCCTCGCGCAGACGCTGCAGCTGCTCCAGAAGGAGGCCCCCGGCTCCCGTGAGTTCGCGGGCGTCCCGGAGACCGAGCTGTGGGCGGAGGGCCTGGCCCTCAAGGACGCCGGCGACTGGGAGCGCGCCGAGCCCCGGCTCGTGGCCGCGCTCGTCGGGATGAGCGAGCAGGACGGTTCCGCCACCTCGGTGCGCGCGGCGCTGACCGACTACGTGAACCTCCGTCTGGAGCGGGACCGCGGCCGGCTGGCCGGCTCGACGCGGCTGCTCGAGCTGTACGCCGACGACCGCCGGCTGCGCGACCTGGACCCGATCCCGGACCCGGCGCTGACCGGTTCGGAGATGGTCGGCCTCAGCGACTTCCGCAACCTGATCGCGGGGAAGACGATCTGCCTGGTCGCCAACTCCCAGCGGGTGGGCTCCGGCACGATGGGTCAGGAGATCGACTCCTACGACCTCGTCGTCCGCTTCAACTCGTACCGGATCGAGGCGGCCGCCACCGGCACCAAGACCGACATCCACGCGACGATCCACCTGCACAACTTCAACTGGGACAAGAAGGTCCAGACGCGACTGGTCTTCAGCGGCAGCCACCACCAGTGGCGCAACTCGGTCCGCCGCCGTCTGGTCCCCGGGGCCCAGCGCTACGTCGGCGACCGCACGCTGCGCTGGCCGGTCCGCGAGATCGGCAGGATCGGCGAGGACGTGATGCCGTCCATCCCCACCAGCGGTTTCAACATGCTGTGGCTGCTGGACTTCCTGGACGTCAACCCGAAGATCGACCTCATCGGGTTCGACTTCTACGACAGCGGTGCCTACCGCCTGCAGGAAGCGATGAAGCTCCCGATCGCCACCGCGCACGGTTACGCGGACGAGAAGGACTGGGTCATGGCCCGCGCCCAGGACGTCACTGAAATGAGGATATCGCTCCGATGACCGCCTCTGTCCCGGTTCCGGCGCCCCGGAGCGAAACGCTCACCGGCAAGCGCCGCGTCGCCTTCGCGTCGTACGTCGACGAGAACTACCTGCCCGGCTTCCTCGCCCTGCTGCGCAGCCTGGCCCTGACCAACCCCGGCCTCTGCGAGGACTTCGTCGTCCTCTACGACGACCTGCAGCCGGCCTCGGTCACCGAGATCCGGAAGCTGCACCCGCGCGTCGTCATGCGCCGTGTCGTCCCCGAGCGCTACGACGACTTCGTCAAGGGCGATCCGGAGAACTACCTGATCCGCAAGGCGTACTTCATCCTCGACGTCTTCCGGATCCGCGACTACGACACGGTCATCACGCTCGACACCGACATGGTCGTCCTCGGCGACCTGGGCGAGCTGCTGCGGATGCGGCACGGCGTCGGCGCGGTCCCGCAGTTCCTGCTGGACCAGTCGAAGCTCAACAGCGGTCTGCTGGTCATCCAGAAGGAGTACCTCACCGACGAGTTCTGCGCGCAGATCGACACCGTCGGCACCTCCGGCGCGTACGAGCTCGACAAGCACGACCAGGGCATCCTCAACGCCCTGCTCGCGGGCAAGTTCGTCAAGATCGACCCGCGCTACAACTTCGTCAAGCGGCGGCTGTCGGGCGACCGTTCCCCCGACGAGGAAGACGTCGTCATCCTGCACTTCACCGGCCGTCACAAGCCGTGGAACGGCGGCGAGCACGGCTACTCGGGCGCCGAGGCCGCGTGGAAGAAGTACGACCTCACCCACGCGGACTTCGTCGAGCGCTTCCTGGCCCTGGAGGGCGAGAAGCACCCGGACCTGCTGATCCACTTCGGCCGCCACCTCGTGGCGAGCGAGGGCCGGCACGACGGGGTCCGCGAGGTCGCCGAGGCGTACCTGGCCAAGGGCCGGTACGAGGACGCGGTGGAGATCCTCGGCCGCTCCCCCATCCCCGCCGGCGAGAGCCGTTCCCACGAGCTGCTCGGCCAGGCCCTGGCCGCGACCTCCCGCTACGAGGAGGCCACGGCGCACCTGCTGCTCTCCACCGCCCACGCCCCGGCCGCCGCCCGCCCCTTCGGCCGGCTGGCGAACATGGCGTGGATCCTGGGCGACAACACGGCCTCCCGCGAATACGCCCTGGCCGGCCTCAACGCGGACGTCAGCGACCGCGCCTGCCGGATCTCGTACGAGCGCGCGGAGGCGATCGCCGCCCGCCCGGCCGAGACCGGCGCCCCCTCCGAGCAGCTGGCGCACGTGGCGTTCTACATGGAGCGCCAGGGCAACGCGGGCGACAAGATCCTGCCCGAGACGGTCCGGCTCTGCTTCGGCCCGGACACCGGCGACCGCGGCTGGCACTCCATCCACGCGCACAAGCTGTTCGACGAGGCGGCCCTGGAGCGGGTGAACTCCCGCCGCGGCCTGGTCATCGGCGGCGGCGGCCTGTTCATCCCGGACACCTCGCCGAACGGCAACAGCGCCTGGCAGTGGAACGTGCCGGACCGGCTGCTGGAGAAGATCGACGTCCCGCTGGCGGTCTTCGCGGTGGGCTACAACGCCTTCGACGGCCAGTCGTACACGCGCCGCCGTTTCGAGGAGAGCCTGCGGCTGCTGGTCTCCAAGTCGGCGTTCTTCGGTCTGCGCAACCACGGCTCGGTGGAGAAGGTCCGTGCGCTGCTCCCCGCGGAGCTGCAGGACCGGGTGCTCTTCCAGCCCTGCCCGACCACCGTCTCCCGCCACCTGGTGCCCGGCTGGCAGGACCCGGTGGAGCGGGACGACACGGTGCTGATCAACTGCGCCTACGACCGCGCCGGGCTGCGCTTCGGCCACGACTACGACCACTTCCTCCGGGAGATGGCCACCGCGGTCCGTGCCATCGGCAAGCACGCCGAGGTCCGCTACGCCGCCCACGCGCTGGACGACGAGCGCTTCGTCTTCGACCTGCGGCGTGAGTACGGCATCTCGCTGCCGGTCGAGCCGATGTACGACTTCGACACCGACCAGCTGCGCACCGCCTTCGCGCGCACCAAGCTGGTGATCGGCATGCGCGGCCACGCGGGCATGATCCCGTTCGGCTGCGGCACGCCCATCATCAGCCTCATCTCCCACCCGAAGATGGCGTACTTCCTGTCCGACATCGAGCGCCCGGAGTGGGGCGTCTCGGTCCACGACCGGAACCTCGGCGCGATCCTCGCGGAGCGCTCCATCGGCATCCTGGACAACCTGTCGGCGACCGTCGCCGACGTCCACGGGCGCCAGGAGGCGCTGTGGAAGGTGACGCAGGACAACGTGGCGAAGCTGAAGACCGTCCTCGGCTGAGCCTCCCCGGGGAACCCGTCCTTCAGGAGGGGCGCCCGGTGAGCGACACCGCGCCCCCCCCGCAAATTCTACCGGGGGGGGTGTTATAAACAAAAAACAGCCCACCAAACCCGAAAAAAAAAAGTAATGCCGCGTGTTGGTGT
>NZ_JBHWGA010000013.1:128880-157347 GCF_042733315.1 Streptomyces sp. NPDC059718 | reverse complement strand
CCGCCGCACCCGGGGCCTTTGCTCACCCCGGGCCGGGGCTGCGCCCCCCGGGGCCCCCCGGCCTGCGGGGGGGGCGCGGTCCCCCCCCCCCGCCGCCCCTCCGTCATGTGCTCCGGTGCCTTCGGGGGTCAGCCCAGCCAGCGGTTGAGCCGCAGGCGCGTCCACAGCAGGCTGGCGGCGAAGGAGAGCACCACGGTCCCCGTCACCAGCAGCGTGATCATGAGGACGGCGCCCGGCCAGCCCGCGTCGGCGGAGACGAGGTGCGGGGCGAGCGCCCGCAGGAACATCAGGTGCACCAGGTAGGCGCCGAAGGCCGCACCGCCGAGCCGGGACACCAGCGGGCGGAGGCGCTCCGGGATGCTGATCCGGTTGAGGGCCATCACCAGCGCGCCCGCCAGGAACGGCACGGCGAGGCCCGCGTAGGGCGAGGGGTAGTGCACCCAGTGCTCGTACGCGACCACCGCGGCCCACGCGCAGACCCCGGCCGCCAGCCACCTCAGCCGCCGGCGGCGGCCGGTGGTGGCCGCGAGCGGCAGCGCGAGCAGCGCGGACCCGGCGGCGGCGTACGCGACCTGGTACGGGGACAGGTTCCACTCGAAGTCGGGCAGGTTCACGTGGAGGACCTTGCCGAGGTCGCCCATGAAGGTCGGCGCGACGGCCAGCAGGACGAGCAGCACGCCCAAGCCCCAGGGCCGCTTCCCCGCCTTGATCAGCGCGGCGAGCGACAGCAGCAGGATCACCGGCACGTAGGCGTACAGGTACCAGAGGTGGTACGCGGGCTGGATCGAGCCGAACAGCGACTCGAAGGCCAGCCGCGGCGTGGGACGGGAGTTGGTGTCCCGGATCCAGTCCCAGGCGAGGTACGCGGCGGTCCACACGCCCATCGGCACCACGATGCGGGTCAGCCGTCCGCGGACCTGCGTGCCGTCCCGGGGGGTCGCGCCGACCAGCACGACCCAGCCGGCGATCGCGAAGAACAGCGGCACCGCGCACCGGGTCAGCCCGTCCGAGACGAGCCCGGTCCAGTAGACGGGCCGGCCGCCGGAGGGCTCGCGGCCCACGGCGTTGAGGAGCTGGCCGGCGGCGTGGCAGACGATGACACCGATGGAGCACAGGACGCGCAGCAGGTCGATGTCGTATCTGTGCTCACGCGGCCGGGTGGCGGGCGCGGTGGGCGCCTCGCCCGTCCCGGTCGCGTGACCGGTGGTGAGGGCGGGGGCGGCGGTGGTCGTCTGGGCGGAGATCGGCGGTCACTCCCGGGTGCGCTCGCGGAGCTCGGCCAGGGTCCGGTCGAGCTCCAGGATCGGATGGTTGCGGAGTACACGGGCACCGTAGGCGAGGGCGTCCGCGGTCCGGCCCGCGCCGGCCAGTTTCCTGACGTGCGCGAGGTGGGCGGCGGGGGTCCGGTCCGTCATCGCGGGCACGGTGGGCAGCGGATCACCGGGCGGGGCGGCCGGGCCGTCCGTGCCCGTCAGCCCCAACGCGAGGTCCATCCGCTCTCCGAACCGGGTGATGTCGAACAGTTCCTGGACCTCCGTGTACCCCGTTTCCTCGACTTCGTCGCCGAGCACGTCGGCGATCGCCGCGAGGGCCGATTCCGGCGTGTACTCGGGGAAACCGCGGTAGCCGCGCACGCCGGAGAGGATCTCGTGCGTGCCGATGCCGTGGTGGCTGACGACCCGCAGGCGCTGCTGCACGGCCTCGACGGCGGCGAGCGGCATGGGGTCGTCCTCGCTGGACAGGAAGAGCACGTCCGACTCGGCCAGCTCCTCGCGGATCCGCCGGCGCGGCAGGGCACCTCGCCAGTCGACGTGGGAGGACAGGAGCGTACGGTCCGACATCGCGCCCATGCGGTGGCCCAGCCAGCTGAAGCGCCAGGGCAGGCCCAGGAGCGCGGCGCGCTCGGCCACCCGTGAGAAGAGGTCGGCGCCCTTGCGGTCCTGCACGGTGCCGACCATGACGATGCGGGGCTCGGCGGACGGCTCCGGGCGGGCACGGCGCACCCCGGGGTCGCGGGGGACGGTGTTGTAGACCACCACGGGGTCCACGGCGCCCTGCTTGCGGTAGTAGTCCGCCTGCGCCCGGGACACGCACAGCAGCCGCAGCCGCGGCAGCAGCTCCAGCAGTCCCTGGTGGCGCTCGGCGTGCTCGACGGCCTCCTTCTCGAAGATGTACTGCGTCACGTGGACGTAGACGGACACCTCCGTGCCGCTGTCGAGCAGCGCGCGGACCACCCGGTTGCCGAGCCAGTGCCGCCAGAAGAAGCCGAAGCTGTTGATCATGACTCGCTCGGCGCCCTTGAGGGCGTTCAGTATCTCGCCGACGTTGGCGAACGCCCCTATGTCGAGGTAGCGCACGTCGACCGGGCCGCGCGAGACCAAGTCCTGGGTGTAGGTCAGGACGGGCAGTGCCACTCCCGTGACGTAGCCGAAATCGGTGCCGAGGACGGCGAGGGAGCGCGGGCGCCACATGCGGGTCCTGATGTCCGCCAGCGCCCGGTCGGCGACGCTCTCCCGGCGGGGGGCGGGGATCGGCGCACCGCCCGCGCGCGCCTCCCGGGGCGCCAGGGGCACGGCCTCCACCACGGCGCTCAGGACGCGCCCGGCCGAGTCGTCACCCAGGTAGAGGAAGTGCTCCACCGGCTCACCCGTGGGGTTGCCCGCGAAGACGCCGTCCACCTTCAGCCGCGTCGCGACCTGCAGGACCTCCTCGACGGAGGCGGTGTTCCGCACCAGGGGGTGCTTGACCGCGGGCAGCAGCCGGTTCTGCTCCCCGGGCATGTGGTGGACGAGCGCCACGCCGGCGCGCAGCACGGCCGGCCAGACGGGCTCGCGGGCGGCGACCACGAGGTCGTAGCCGGACAGCCGTCCGGGTTCCGGCAGCTCGGCGTACTCGTCGACCTCACCGTGGGAGCGCAGCGCCTCGGCGACGTCCGCCAGTCCGTCCAGGACCAGCATCCGCAGGGCCGATCCGGGGGCGCCGGCCCGGCGGCCCGCCTTCACGGTGTGCGCGACACGCAGCAGCTGGGGGTCGTCGCTCAACCCGGGGGCACCGGTGACCACGGCGGGGATGTCGTGCGCCCACGTGCGGTGGACCAGGGCGCGGCCGGTGGCGGGACCGTGCACACAGACGGTGGACGGTCCGCTGTTCCCCCAGGCCAGCGCGGGCTCGCGGCGGGCCGCGGCCAGGTCGCGGTACCGGAAGTCCAGCGGGCGGTCCTGCACGAGGACGACGGGCAGACGGCCGCTCAGGGCGCGGACCACCTGGGCGCCGCCCGGCGTCCGGTCGTCCAGCAGCACGATCCGGTCGACGCCGACTTCCTCCGCGAACCGCCGCATGCGCTCACCGGTCTCGTACGGCAGGTCGGCGGCTCCCACCGGCTCCCCGGCGCGGAACAGCCGGTGCGGCGGCGTGTCGCCGCCGGTATCTCCCCATCCGGCCCGGCCGGCGCCCTCCGACAGGACGATGGTGACGAGGTGCTCCCCGGAGGAGTCGGCGCCGCGCAGCGCGGCGGCGAGGCCGGCGGCCGCGGGGGCCTCGGCGAAGACGGCGATGTGCATGGATCCATTCCGGTTGATGTCCGATATCACCTGCCCGGGCAGACTATGGGACACCGTGGGAGCCGGGGGGTGCGAACCGGATGAACATCGGCCACCTCGGGATGGCGTCCAGGTGAATCTGATGTGGAGGCGCGGTCGCGTCGCAGGTCACGGAGGGTGTCGTGGATCATGCCCGACTCGTCCCGGCGGTGTCCGCCGCCCGGATGTAGTCGCCGACCAGTGCGCCGAGGAGGGCGCCGGCGAGGAGGTCGTCCCGAAGGTGGTCGGCGGTGTAGAGCCGGGCGTGCACCACCTGGACCTGCATCCAGCGGTACTCGGCGGCGCGCCGCGGGGCCAGGGCGGTGAGGACGGCGACGGCCGCGGAGGAGAGGGCCGCGGGCGCCGCCGGGTAGGCGCAGGCGCAATCGGCGGCCGGGGTGGCCTTACGGGCCGGGCCCAGGGCGGGATCGAGGGCGGAGGGACGGGACCGCCGGTAGTGCCCGGCGAGCCGGCCGCTGATCGTGCCGGCCAGCTCCAGCGCCGCGTCCAGGCGGGCCCGGGCGGCTTCGCCCTCGGCGCGGGGCATCAGTTCGCGCCGGTCGTCCAGGTACAGGCGCCAGATGTCCCGCTCCCCGTGGACGGCGAGCCACGCGGCGGCCGTCCGGCCGGCGGCGGTGCGCGTACGGGCGAGACGGCGGACCTGCCCGAGTCCGGCGGCGCGTACGGCTTCGGTGGGCGGATCGGGCACCTGGTCCGCCGCCCAGCGGACGAACGCCGGGTCGTCGCGGGCGGTGCCGTGCCCCGACCGCCACCGGGCGTAGAGCGCGTCGGCGGCCCGCTGCTGCGCGTCGAGCCGCGTGGTCCAGCCGCGCAGTTCGGCGTCCGGGAACAGTGGGGGCGGCGGGTCCTGCTCGATCCGCCGCACCGCGCCGCCCGCCCCGGGGTCCGCGGGGGCGGTGACGTGGGTGCCGATCAGGCCGAGGACCGCCGCGGCCATGGCGGCGACGGCGACGGCCGGGTAGCGGCGGCCCGTACGGGGGGCCCGGGAGCGGACGGGCGCCCTGCGGTGGGCCGTGCTCACCACGCGGGTCCGGCCGGGCCGGGGACCCGGGCCGCCGGTTCGGCGCGCGCGGGGGCGTGGAAGCAGTGCCGCACCAGGCGGCGCACGTCGTTGCCGGGCAGACCCGGGACGAGCAGGGCCTGTCCCACCACGTACTTGCTGAGCGGCAGCGGCCGTACCCCCAGGCCCATCAGCAGCCGGTCGGCGGTGCCCGGACGGGGACCGCCCTTGGTCTCGACGAGGACGAAGCCGTGGTTCAGCGCCGCCGTCGCCCGGCCGCGGTGGCAGGTGAGCCGGCCGTCGAGGGTGACCCGGCTGCCGGCCGCCAGGTCGGCCAGGGCCGCGCGGACGTAGCGGATCTCCCCGGCGGGGGACAGCAGCCCGGAGCGGACCGGGACCCCGGCGGCGCCGAGCACCTCGTCGACGAAGGCGGCCGCCCCGGCGCCGATGAGGCCGTACTCCCGGGCGGCCAGGGTGCGGGCGTGCTTGACCGTGGCGCCGCGGCCGTCCTTGGTCTTGACCTCGACGCGGCACAGCCCGTCCTCGACGTAGAGCCGGGTGCGGACCTTCCAGCGGCGCCTGCGCCCCTGCACATGCGCGTACCAGGCGCCGAGCCCGGCGGTGTCGAAGTACGTGCTGCGGTACCCGGTGGTGCGGCGGCCGCCGACGTCCAGCACGTGGTGCGTCGGCGCCAGGGCGGCGACCAGGCAGCGCGCGGACAGGGCCGGCAGCAGGTACTTGCGGTCGACCCGGTGCTGCAGTGCCGCGGCGGCGTCGACCTCGGCGAGGGTCGCCCCGCGCAGCCGGGCCAGTCCGAGCGCCTCGGCGAAGCCCTCCGGGCCGGTCACACGAGCCTGCTCTCGAGCAGGCTGTCCTGGCCGCCCCGTCCGGTCGCCGGCCCCGCACCGTCGTCCGGCAGCCCCCAGCCCAGGGGCGAGTCGCCGCGGTAGCGGACCGAGACCCGGGTCGTCTCGCGCACGAAGTCGACCTCGTCCACGAGCACCGCCAGCGGTTCCTGGCCGAACCGCAGCACGACCTCCCGGTGGATCGCCGCGGGGTCGGCGTACAGGCGGTCCAGGGTGAGGCGCACCACCCGGGTCGGCCGGTGGGCGTGCGGGTCGTCGACGATCAGGACGGCCGCGAGCAGCAGCACGTCCAGCGCCACGACGAACCAGATCTCGCGCTGCGGCAGGCCCCCGCACAGGGCGATCACCAGCGCCGTGAAGGTGTACGCGACGTCCCGGGCGGTGAAGGCGGTGCTGCGCAGCCGGACCAGGGAGAGCATCCCGAACAGCCCGAAGCCCACCCCGGCCGGGAACGAGCCCGCGCCCATCGCGCTCATCGCCGCGAACAGGCCGACGTTGAGCGCCGTCAGCACCAGCGGCATCTGCGGGGCCGGGCAGCCGCGCCGGTAGAGCAGGCCCACCAGCGCCATGAGGGACAGGACGTCCAGTCCCCCGCGGGCGAGCAGGTCCCAGGGTCCGTGCGTCATGCGCGGCGCCGGGCGGGCGGGTGTGGTCCGGGCACGTGTTCCTCCGGGGGCTGGGTGGTGAGCCCGGGTCCCGGGGATCCGTCCATGGAAAGGGGGATGGGACGGCGGATCCCCGGGCCCGGGAGTCATCGGCGCGCGGGACGGACCACCCCGGCGTGGGCGGGCGTCCCGGCGCCGTCCATCCACGCCGGACGATCCGTCCAGCGATGCCGGACGCTAGCCTCGCGCCCCGCACCGGGCAAGCCGCCCTCCGGCACCTCCGGACGCCGGACCGGGAGGGAAACACCAGGCGGGACGAGGGGACCCGGCGTCACTCACGCGTTCCGGCCGTCGGACAATGACACCCGAAGGGGTGAGGGAAAGCCCGCCCCGCTGACGCCGGACGAACCCCCCGCCACATCAGGGCGAATCACGGGTGAACGGGCATACCGCCGCGGCCACCGGGGCCGCCCGCCGGACCGAGACCGTTCCGATACCGCCAGGCCCCGGGGAGTTGGGCGACCGTTCGGTTCCACGACACCCCCGTGCCCGATCATCACGCGGTGTCGAATGAAACAGCCGTGCGACTGCCGTTGCAGCGCAGTTCCGCCTCCCCCGGACACTCCGCCGACGCGCGGGAACACCGCTACGACATCGACCTGATGCGGTTGCTGTGCTCCGCCACCGTCATGCTGGGGCACGTGGGCTCCCAGTTCATCCGCTCCACCGGGAACGACGCGTCGCACGGGGCCGCGACGTACTGGGCGGGGCACGTGGCCGAGGCGGTCAACCCCTTCGCGGTGCCCATGTACTTCGCCATCGCCGGATGGGCGGTGCTGGTCGGCGCCCCGCCGCGGGACAGCGCCCGGATGTGGCAGAGGATCGTCCGCAACACCGTCCCGCTCTTCGCGTGGACGGCGGTCTACCTGGTGTGGGCCTGGCTGCGGGACCGCAACGAGCGGCCCATGACCGAGCTCGCGAGGGACTCGCTCCTCGGCTCCGTGCAGCCCGCCTACCACCTGTGGTTCATGTACAACTACATCCCGATCATCGTGCTGCTCGCCTTCGCGATGCTGATCAAGGACGGCAAGCGGCCCTGGGGGCTGGGGGCGACGCTGCTGGGCATCGCGGTCCTGCCGAGCGTCATCTCCCTGGTCTCGGACCTGACCCACACCGACCTGCCCCCCGTGGCCTGGGGCTTCGGCACCTACTCCCTGGTGTACGCGGTCGGCGGCGCCATGCTCTTCGCCCTGCCGGCCGGCGCCGTCCCGTGGCGCCGGTGGCTGGCCGTGCTGCTGCCGTTCACCATGGCCGCGTGCCTCTGGTACAACACGCGGGTCCACTACGTGATCCCCAACGCCCACCTGTTCGTGGCCGCGATGAGCGTCTGCGTCCTGCTGCTGGTCAGCCGGATCCGCGTCCCGGAGCGTTTCCGGCCGCGCCTGAAGCACCTGGCCGGCGCGGCGCTGGGCGCGTACATGGTGCACGTGCTCTTCGTCGAGGAACTCGTCCACCGCGTGGTCTCGCCGGACCTGAGCGGGCCGGTGGCCGCGGTGCTGCTGGTCGGGCTGGTCCTGGCGGTGATGGTGCTCTCGTTCTCCACCAGCCTGCTGTGGGGCCGGCTGAACCTGCGGCGCCTGCTGGGCTGAACCGCGGGAAACCTCCGGGGCGAAAGGGCCCCGTCCGCGCATCTCGACCTCGCGCGGACGGGGCCCTTTCGCGTCCCCCGAGGCTTCAGTTGTCCAGGACCGCGGTCAGCAACTCCGCCGTCCACGCGAGCAGTTCCCGGCCGACCACCGGCTTGCCGCCGATCCGCGCCGTGGTGGGGCGCGGCACCAGGATCTGCTTGGCCGCCTGCTTCACGACCGTGCGGGGGTAGAGGCGGTTCAGCCGCAGCTCCTGCGACTCGCGCAACTCGACCGGCGAGAAGCGCACGTTGTTGCCCTGCAGGGTGATGTCGCAGACCCCCAGACGGCGGGCCAGCAGCCGCAGCCCGGCGACCAGCAGCAGGTTCTCCACCGGCTCCGGGAGCTTGCCGTAGCGGTCGGTGAGCTCCTCACGGACGGCCTTGATGTCCTCCTCGGAGTTCACCGCGGCGATCGACCGGTACGCCTGCAGACGCAGCCGCTCGCCGGGCGCGTAGTCGTGCGGGACGTGCGCGTCGACCGGCAGCTCGACCTTCACCTCCAGCGGGGCCTCCTCGACCTCGCCGCCGCCCGCCTCCAGGCCGGCCCGGTAGTCGGCGACGGCCTCGCCGACCATGCGGATGTACAGGTCGAAGCCGACGCCCGCGATGTGCCCGGACTGCTCGCCGCCGAGCAGATTGCCCGCGCCGCGGATCTCCAGGTCCTTCATGGCGACGTACATGCCGGCGCCCATCTCGGTGTGCTGGGCGATCGTCGCCAGCCGCTCGTGGGCGGTCTCGGTGAGCGGCTTCTCCGGCGGGTACAGGAAGTAGGCGTAACCGCGCTCGCGGCTGCGGCCGACCCGGCCCCGCAGCTGGTGCAGCTGGGAGAGGCCGAAGTTGTCGCCCCGCTCGACGATGAGGGTGTTGGCGTTGGAGATGTCGATGCCCGACTCGACGATCGTCGTGGAGACCAGCACGTCGAACTTCTTCTCCCAGAAGTCCACCACGACCTGCTCCAGCGCCGACTCGCCCATCTGCCCGTGCGCGGTGGCGATCCGCGCCTCGGGGACCAGGTCGCGCAGCCGCGCGGCGGCCTTGTCGATGCTCTCCACCCGGTTGTGGATGTAGAAGGCCTGGCCCTCGCGCAGCAGTTCGCGGCGGACCGCGGCGGCGATCTGCTTCTCCTCGTACGGGCCGACGAAGGTCAGCACCGGGTGCCGCTCCTCCGGCGGGGTCGTGATCGTCGACATCTCGCGGATGCCCGTGACCGCCATCTCCAATGTGCGCGGGATGGGCGTGGCGGACATGGTCAGCACGTCGACGTTGGCGCGGAGCTTCTTCAGCTGCTCCTTGTGCTCCACGCCGAAGCGCTGCTCCTCGTCGACGATGACCAGGCCCAGGTCCTTGAACTTGGTCTCCGAGGAGAACAGGCGGTGGGTGCCGATGACGACGTCCACGGACCCCTCGCGCAGGCCCTCCAGGACCGCCTTGGCCTCGCTGTCGCTCTGGAACCGGGACAGCGCCTTCACCACGACCGGGAACTGCGAGTAGCGCTCGGAGAAGGTGCCGAAGTGCTGCTGCACCAGCAGCGTGGTGGGCACCAGGACGGCGACCTGCTTGCCGTCCTGCACCGCCTTGAAGGCCGCCCGCACCGCGATCTCGGTCTTGCCGTAGCCGACGTCGCCGCAGATCAGCCGGTCCATCGGGACCGACTTCTCCATGTCCTCCTTGACCTCGGCGATCGTGGTGAGCTGGTCCGGGGTCTCCGCGTACGGGAACGCGTCCTCCAGCTCCCGCTGCCAGGGGGTGTCCGGCGCGAAGGTGTGGCCGGGCGCGGCCATGCGGGCGGAGTACAGGCGGATCAGGTCCGCGGCGATCTCCTTGACCGCCTTCTTGGCGCGCGCCTTGGTCTTCGTCCAGTCCGCGCCGCCGAGGCGGTGCAGCGAGGGCGCCTCGCCGCCGACGTACTTGGTGATCTGCTCCAGCTGGTCGGTCGGCACGAACAGCCGGTCCCCCGGCTGGCCCTTCTTCGCCGGGGCGTACTCGACCACCAGGTACTCACGGGTGGCGCCCTGGACGGTGCGCTGCACCATCTCCACGTAGCGGCCGACGCCGTGCTGCTCGTGCACGATGAAGTCGCCCGCCTGCAGCGTCAGCGGGTCGATGGTCTTGCGGCGCCGGGACGGCATGCGGCCCATGTCCTTGGTGGAGGACTTCTGGCCGGACAGGTCGGTCTCGGTGAGCACCGCGATCTTCAGGGCGGGGTCGACGAAGCCGCTCTCCAGCGAGCCGCAGGCCACATGGACCACGGAGGGCTCGACCGGCCCGTCGAGACCCGTGTCGAGGCGCGCGGCGATGCCCTCGTTGCCCAGCACCTCCACGATGCGGGCGGCGGGACCGTGTCCCTCGGTGACGTAGACCGCGCGCCAGCCTTCGGCGAGCCAGCCCTTGGTGTCGGCCAGCGCCCGGGCGGTGTCGCCCCGGTAGACCTCGGGGGCGTGCATGCCGAGCTTGAGGGTGTCGGCGTCCAGCTCGTCATCGGCCGCGAACGGGCTCACCGACCACCAGGGGACGCCCAGCTCACGGGCCCGGTCGCGCACGTCCGCGATGCTCCACAGCGAGGCCGCGCCCAGGTCGATCGGCGCCTCGCCGCCCCCGGCGGAGGCCGCCCAGGAGGCCTCCAGGAACTCCCGGCTGGTCGCCACCAGGTCGGCGGCCCGGGTACGGACCCGCTCCGGGTCGCAGACCACGGTCATCGACCCGGCCGGAAGCACGTCCAGCAGCAGTTCCATGTCGTCCACCAGCACCGGGGCGAGGGACTCCATGCCCTCCACGGCGATGCCCTGGGCGATCTTGTCCAGCAGTTCGCGCAGCTGCGGGTGCTCCTCGGCCAGCTCGGCGGCGCGCGCCCGCACCTCGTCGGTGAGCAGCAGCTCCCGGCAGGGCGGCGCCCACAGGCCGTGCTCGGCGACCTCCAGCGAGCGCTGGTCGGCCACCTTGAAGTAGCGGATCTCCTCGACGTCGTCGCCCCAGAACTCCACCCGGAGCGGATGCTCCTCGGTGGGCGGGAAGACGTCCAGGATCCCGCCGCGCACGGCGAACTCGCCGCGCTTCTCCACCAGCTCCACCCGGGCGTACGCGGCGGCCGCCAGTGCGTCCACGACGTCGTTCAGATCGGCGGTCGTCCCGGTGCGCAGGGCCACCGGGACCAGATCGCCCAGGCCCTTGACCTGCGGCTGCAGCGCGGAGCGGATCGGCGCGACCACGACGCGTACCGGGCCGGCGGTCGGGTCGTCCTTGCTGGGGTGCGCCAGCCGGCGCAGCACGGCCAGGCGGCGGCCCACGGTGTCCGAGCGGGGCGACAGCCGCTCGTGCGGCAGCGTCTCCCAGGCCGGGTACTCCACGACGGAGTCCTCGGGCAGCAGCGACTGCAGGGCCGCGACCAGGTCCTCGGCCTCGCGGCCGGTCGCCGTCACCGCCAGCAGGGTGCGGCCGGCCCGGGCCGCGAGCGCGGCCAGGGCCAGCGGGCGGGCGGCGGGCGGACCCACCAGGTCGACGTGCGGGCGGTTGCCGTCCGCGGCACCGCGGACCGCCTCCGCGAGCGCGGGGTCGTCCACGACGACGTCGAGCAGACCGTTCAGGCTCATGTGGCTTTCCGTCCCAGAGGCAGACAGGCGGGGCAACGCGAACAGCCCGACGCGTCGAACGAGCCGGGGTGTCCCAGCGTACGACGCTCCGCGGACACCCGGTGCCGCGACCTGTGCGGGGTCGGCCAGCGCGGGCCCCCGGGGGTGACCGTGGGGGGTCTCCCACCCGGCGCAGCCGCCCGCAGGCGCAAACAACCCGCACACGACAACCGGCCGCAACCACAACGGCCCCGGGCACGCAGGGCGCGCACCCGGGGCCGTAGGCCGCAAGGCCTACTCCGTGGCGATCGCGCCGAGCACGTTCATCCGCCCCGCCCGGAACGCGGGCACCAGCGCCGCGACGAGTCCGACGAAGGCCGAGCCGATGAAGACGGTGATGATCGTCGGCCAGGGGATCTCCAGGATCCCGAGCCCCTGGAGCGCCAGCAGCTGCTGGGCCGAGGCGCCCCAGCCCATGCCGAGGCCGAGGCCGAGCACCGCGCCGAAGAGGGCGATGACGATCGACTCCAGGCGGATCATGCGCCGCAGCTGCCGCCGCGACATGCCGATCGCCCGCATGAGGCCGATCTCCCGGGTGCGCTCCACCACCGACAGGGCGAGCGTGTTCACGACGCCCAGGATCGCGACGATGATCGCCAGGGCCAGCAGGCCGTAGATCAGGTTGAGCAGCTGGCCGATCTGGTCCTTGAGCAGCTGCTTGTAGTCGGCCTGGTTGCGGACCTGGACCTGCGGGAAGTCGTGCAGCGCCTTCTTCAGCCCGGCGTACGCCGCGTCCTGCTGCCCGTCCTTGGCGGCGGCGAACATGATGTCGTTGATCGGCATCCGGTCGGCCGGCACGTAGCGCGCCGCGGTCGTGATGTTGGTGTACATCGCGCCCTGGTCGAAGACGGTGTCCGCGGAGGTGATGGCGGCGACCGTCAGCGTGGCGGTCTCGCCGTGCGCGAAGCGGACGGCGAGCTCGTCCCCGAGCTTGACCTTGTGCTTGTCGGCGAAGTTCTCGCCGACCGACATCGCGTTGGCGCCGTAGGCGGCCGACAGCTCGCCGGCGACGGTCTTGACCTGGAGGTCCTGGGCGTACGTCGGGTCCGCGGCGGACAGGGAGGTGTCGGACACCGACCCGTCGGGGGCGGTGAGCTTGACGTCGAGGGACTTGTAGTCGGTGACGTGGGCGAGGTGCGGCGCGGCCTTGATGGCCTGCTCGATCTGCGGGGTGATCGGCTGGCCGCTGTCGGAGGCGATGATGAAGTCCGCGCCGACCGACTTGTCGAGCTGGTCGGTCGCCGAGGCCACCATGGAGGAGCCGACCACCGACAGGCCGGCGACGAGCGCGAGGCCGATCATGAGGGCGGCGGCGGTGGCGCCGGTGCGCCGGGGGTTGCGCAGCGCGTTGCGCTCGGCGAGGCGGCCGACCGGGCCGAAGACCCGCAGGACGCCCGCGCTGATCACCCGGACGACGACGCCGGCGAGCAGCGGCCCGACGACCACGAAGCCGACCAGGGTGAGCAGGATGCCGAGGCCGAGGAACATCGAGCCGTCAGCGGCCTTGGTGGCCTGCACGGCGGCGACGAGGGCGGCGGCGCCCGCGAGGGTGAGGACGACGCCGATCGCGGCGCGCACCCTGCCGGCGCGGGCGTCGGCGGGGGTGCCGGCGTCGCGCAGCGCGGCCATCGGGGAGACCTTGCCGGCCCGCCGGGCGGGCAGGTAGGCGGCGAGGACGGTCACCACGACGCCGAGGACGAGCCCGATGACGGGGGTGGAGGCCTTGACCGTCAGGGAGGAGGTGTCGAGGTTCATGCCCGCGCTGCCCATGAGCTTCATGAGCAGGACGGCGAGCCCGACGCCGCCGCCGATCCCGAGCACGGAGCCCACCACGCCGAGCAGCAGCGCCTCGACCAGCACCGAGCGGTTGACCTGGCGGCGGCTGGCGCCGATGGCCCGCATCAGGCCGATCTCCCGGGTGCGCTGGGCGACCAGCATCGAGAAGGTGTTGACGATCAGAAAGATCCCGACGAGGACGGCGATCCCGGCGAAGCCGAGCATCGCGTACTTGATGACGTCGAGGAAGCCGGCGATGTCCTTCTGGTTCTCGGCGGTCCACTCGGCCTGGGTCTGCACCTTGTAGCCGGCGGTGGAGCCGAGTGCGGCGGTGACGTTCTTCTTCAGCTGCTCGTCGCTGACCCCGGGCTCCGCGGTCAGCCCGACGCTGCTGAAGACGTCCTTCGCGCCGAGTACCTTGGTCTGGGTGGTGGCGGTGTCGAAGTAGAAGATCGCCGCACCGGGGTTGGTGACCTTGAAGGTGGCGATGCCGCTGATCCGGGCCCGGAACTCGCCCGGGATGGCGATCACGCGCAGTTCGTCGCCCAGTGCGAGGTGCTTCTTGTCGGCGGTGTCGGCGTCGACCATCACCTCGGTGGGGCCGCGCGGGGCGTGGCCGGAGGTGACGTCGACCGAACGCAGCTCGGTGGAGTCCCAGTTGGTGGCGATGGTCGGGGCACCGGAGGTCGGGCCGAGGTTCTCCCCGGCGGCGTCGGTGACGGTCAGGGTCTGGCTGTTGGCCTCGCCCGACGCGGACTTGACGCCGTCGACCTCCTTCAGCCGCGCGACGGTGGCGGCGGGCACGGTGGCCGCCTTGGTGGTCATCTGCATCTCGTCGTCGCCGGGCGCGCCCTTGGGCGTGACCGTGACGTCCGAGGCGGTGGCGGCGAAGAGCTTGTCGAAGGTGGACGTCATGGTGTCGGTGAAGACGAGCGTGCCGCAGACGAAGCCCACCGACAGCAGGACGGCGATGGCGGACAGCGCCATGCGTCCCTTGTGCGCGACGAAGTTGCGCATCGAGGTCTTGACGACGGTCACGACGTCCTCCCGCGGGCGTCGAAGTCCTTCATGCGCTCCAGGACGGAGTCGGCGGTCGGGTCGCGCATCTCGTCGACGATCCGGCCGTCGGCGAGGTAGAGGACGCGGTCGGCGTACGAGGCGGCGACCGGGTCGTGGGTCACCATGACGATGGTCTGGCCGAGTTCGTCGACCGAGCGGCGCAGGAAGCCGAGGATCTCGGCGCCGGCGCGCGAGTCGAGGTTGCCGGTCGGCTCGTCACCGAAGATGATCTCCGGCCGGGCGGCGAGGGCGCGGGCCACGGCGACGCGCTGCTGCTGACCGCCGGAGAGCTGACCGGGCCGGTGCTTGAGGCGGCCGGCCAGGCCTACGGTCTCCACGACCCGCTGCAGCCACTGGGGGTCGGCCTTGCGGCCGGCGATGTCCATGGGCAGCGTGATGTTCTCGGCCGCGTTCAGGGTCGGCAGCAGGTTGAAGGCCTGGAAGATGAAGCCGATCTTGTCCCGCCGCAGCCGGGTGAGCTTCTTGTCCTTCAGCTTGGTGATCTCGGTCTCACCGACCCAGATCCGGCCGTCGGTCACGGTGTCGAGACCGGCGAGGCAGTGCATCAGGGTCGACTTGCCGGAGCCGGAGGGCCCCATGATCGCGGTGAAGCGGCCGCGGTCGATGTCGACGTCGACCGCGTCCAGGGCCACGACCCGGGTCTCGCCCGAGCCGTACGCCTTGGTGACCTGACGGGCCCGGGCGGCCACGGCCGTACGTTCTCCGCTGCCCCCGGACTTGGGAATCGATACTGCCGTTGTCACGTGGATGCTCCTGTTCGAGTGGTGCGCCGCCGTTTCCGGGCGTGCTGCGTCGCGTACCAAGACTGGCTTCGGGGAGGGGGCCGGAACGATGGTGCGGGTCTCCGTATCGGCCCGGGGGTTACCCCCACCAGAAGGCTAGGGAGCCCAGGAGGGCTCCCTCGTCCTCCGCCGGTACGAACCGGGGGTAGGAGAAAGTCCGGTGGGACCCCTAGGGGGACTGCACCTTTCGGCGTACCCGGCTCGGGGTCGAGCCTGCACCCTCCGGTCGCGGGAGGTTCAAGCCCCGCCGTCCGGCCTGCGGGAACCCCCTGTGCGCACGGGGGCCCGGCATGAAATCGTGTGTCGTACACACAACCAGGGGGTCCCGTGGAGCGCACCGAGCAGACCGCGACCGCAGCCGCCACCGCTTCCGGGAAGGCGCCGCAGCGGCGCGGCCCGGTGGTCGCCGCGCTGATGATGGCCATGGCGCTGGCGGCGATGGACTCCACGATCATCTCCACCGCGGTGCCGCAGATCGTCGGCGAGCTGGGCGGCTTCTCCGTCTTCTCCTGGCTCTTCTCCGGCTACCTGCTCGCGGTCACGGTGACCCTCCCGGTCTACGGCAAGCTCGCCGACACCTTCGGCCGCAAGCCCGTGCTGCTGACCGGCATCGGGATCTTCCTGCTCGGTTCCGTGCTGTGCGCCGGGGCGTGGAACATGGCCGTACTGATCGCCTTCCGCATCGTGCAGGGGCTCGGCGGCGGCGCCATCCAGGGGACCGTGCAGACCATCGCCGGCGACCTGTACCCGCTGAGGGAGCGCGGCCGCATCCAGGCGGCGATCTCCACGGTCTGGGCGGTCTCCGCCGTCCTCGGGCCGCTGTGCGGCGGGCTGTTCGCCGGGTACGCCAGCTGGCGCTGGATCTTCCTGATCAACCTGCCCGTCGGGGCGGTCGCGCTCCTGCTCATCTCCCGTCATCTGCGCGAACGGGTCGGCGAGCGGACCCGGCACCGCGTCGACTGGCCCGGCGCGCTGCTGCTCTTCCTCTCCGGCGGGCTGCTGATCACCGGCCTCGTCCAGGGCGGGCCCGCCCGGTGGTGGCTGCTCGGCGGCAGCCTCGTCCTGGGCGCCCTCACCGTGTGGGCCGAGCGCCGGGCCGCCGAGCCGATCATCCCCGGCTGGGTCTGGCGGCGCCGGGTGATCGTCGCCGTCAACCTGGCCCTGGGCATGCTCGGCGTCCTCATGGTGGCCCCGACGGTCTTCCTCCCCACGTACGCCCAGACCGTGCTCGGGCTCGGGCCGATCGCGGCCGGCTTCGTGCTGTCGGTGATGACGCTCAGCTGGCCGCTGTCCGCCGCCCTCAGCAACCGCGTCTACCTGCGCATCGGCTTCCGCAACACCGCCGCCCTGGGCATGGCGGCCGCCACCGTCGTCCTCGTCGTCCTGGTGCTGCTCCCGTACGCCGGTCCCGCATGGCAGCCCACCCTGGTGATGCTGCTGCTCGGTGCCGCCCTCGGGCTCTTCCAGCTCCCCCTGATCGTCGGCGTGCAGTCCACCGTCCCGTGGAGCGAACGGGCCACCGCCACCTCGTCGATCCTCTTCTGCCGCCAGGTCGGCCAGAGCGTCGGCGCGGCCGTCTTCGGCGCCGTCGCCAACGCCACCCTCGCCTCCCGCCTGCACGGCTCCGGCACCGACCTCGACTCCATCGCCGGCGCCGCGCACATCAACGAGCACGTGCGCCGCGCCGTCGCGGCGGCGGTCAACCACGTCTACGCCGGCGCGGCCGTCGCGGCGGTCCTGTCCCTGGCCGCCGTCCTCCTGGTGGCGCCCCGCCGCTTCCCGGTCCTGGAGGAGGACCCGGCGGTACGGTGAGCCCACGGACGCGAAGACCTACGCGCGCATGCGGGCCATCGCCGACGAGTTGAGGGAGCGCGAGGACACCTGGGCCGTGGAGATCGGCGAGGGCGTCATCACGTTGACGATGTCGCCCGTCAACCGGCACGAGCTGATCGCCATGCGCCTGCGGCGGCACAGCGGGGAGTTCCCCGCCTACGACGGTTCCTGATCGTCCCCGGGTGAGGGGGAGGGCACGTCGGAGGCGGCGGGGCCCGGTTCCTCCTCGGCGTCGGGAGCCTCGCGGCCGGTGAGGGCGGCGAGGCTGCCGCGGACGTGGGCGAGGTGCTCGCGGATCTCCTCCCGGCGGACCTCGTGCTCGCGCAGTTCTCGTTCGGCGGCGAGACGGATGCGCTCCTCCCGCACCCGGGCCTGGGCGAGGAGTTCCGCGGCGGTGGCGTCGGCCTCCTCCTGGCGGCGCCGCGCGGCCTCCTCCGTCTCCGCCAGGGCCCGGCGGGCGTCGTCCACCATGGCCTCGGCGTAGGAGGTGAGTTCGGCGAGGCGCGAGTCGACCCCGGCCTCGCCCTCCGCGAGTTCGTGCTCCTGGGTGTCGAAGCGCTCGCGGTGCTCCTTCTCCAGTTCGGCGAGCGCCTGTTCGCCCTCCCGCCGCGCGGCGTCGAGCTCCCGGGCGACCTCGTCCCCCAGCAGGCCGGTCTCCTCGCGGGCGTCGCCGAGCACGCGCCCGGCGTCGGCGTGTGCCTGCTCCAGCACCTGCTCGGCCTGCTCGTCGGCGGTGCCGCGGCGGGCGTGGGCGGCGGCGCGGGCCTCGTCCATGAGCGTGCGGCGGGCGGCCGCGGCCGCGTCGTGCGCGTGCCGGGCCTCCTCCTCGGCCTGCTCACGTACGGAGGTGGCCTCCTCCTCGACCAGCCGCAGCAGGTCCAGCGCGCCCTTCCCGAGGGATTCGTACGTGGGCGGCGAGAGCGTGGAGACCGCCTCGCGCAGCGCGGCGCACTCCGCGGTCATCTCGTTGGCCAGGACGGTGAGCCGCGCGGCACGCTCCCAGGCAGCGTCGCGGTCCTCGGACAGCTCCTCCAGGAAGCGGTCGACCTGTTCGGTGCGGTACCCGCGGCCACGGACGGTGGCGAAGCCGTGGCCGCCGCGGGGGTGTGCCGTGCTCATACCCCTATTCTCAGGGATTTGCCGGATTTACCCATAACGCGACACTCCGACCGGCCCGCAGACCGACCGGAGCGACGCCGTACGGGGACCTAGAGCATCCCGTCCCACATCTGCTCGATCAGCACCGGCCACCAGTGCTCGGGCGACGCCACCGCCGCTGGGTCGAGCGCGGCCAGCTGGTTCTGGAAGTCGACCGTCCAGCGGCCCGCCTGCTCGGGCGTCAGGCCCAGCCGCCAGCGCCACATCTTCCCGAGCAGTGCCAGGCAGCGGACGAACTCCGGCAGGCTGGAGTTGACGAACTGCGGCACGGGAGCCGCACCGCCCGGCCCGGCCTCCAGCGGCACCGCGACGATGTGCGCCGTGCCGTACTGCACGCACAGCTGGCGGCCGAAGTCATTGCCCATCACCAGGTACGAGCCCGCGTCCGGGGCCGGCAGCACGCCGCGCTCGGCCGCCAGCTCCGCCAGGGTCGGCACCGGCCGCCCCGGCTGGGCCTGGGCCCAGAAGAACGGCCCGAAGTCCACCGGCAGCCCGGACCAGGTGAGCGTCTGCGCGACGAGGTCCGGCACGCCCTGGCGGGCGACCGCCCGCTGGTCGAAGCGGAACACGCCCTGCGGCCCGAAGGACTGCGCCAGTTCCTGCCCGATCGCGTCCAGCGGGATCGGGGGGACCCGCTGGACCTGGTGCGGCTCGGGCAGCGGCACCCGGTGCGGGTGCGCGTGCGCCGGGGCACTGGCCACCTGGTGCAGCTCGCCGAGGTGCGTCAGCAGGTGCTGCACGCCCGCGCGGCGGCTCGCGTGGTCCTTGCCGTAGGGGGCGGTACTGCTGATCCGCACCTGGGGCCAGGTCTCGCGGATCATCCGGGCGCAGTAGCCGCCCGGCAGGTCGCACGACTCCAGCTCCGTGTGCAGCTCCAGCACCGCCTGCGGCGGCACGCCGAGGGCGCGCAGCTCGTGCAGGATCTGCCACTCCGGGTGCGGCGTGCCGGGTGCGGAGCGGCGCATCAGCTGCTGTTCCGAGCCGTCCTGCGCGCGGTAGCGGAGCACGGCCAGGTAGCCGGGGCCGACCGTGGGCACCCCGGTGGGCGGCTGTGGCTGGGCCTGCTGGGGGTAGCCGTACGCCGGAGGCTGCGGCGGCGCCGCGACGGGACCGGGCGGCGGAGGGGGCGGGGGCGGTGCCGTCGCCCCGGCGGCGCCGTCCGGGCGGGACAGCATCGTCGCGGCCTGGTGCACGTCCCCGGCCGCCGGCTGCGGCGGTGCGGGCGGACCGGGCCGGTCGTTCGCGGGGAGCTGCTGCACCAGCTGCGTGGGCACGTACCCGGCGGCCGGGGTGCCGGGCACGCCCGGACCGGGCGGCGGCGCGGGCGGACCGGGCGGACCGGCCTTCGAGGTCTCGGCGGCGGACACGTCGGCGGCGCCACGGCCGGGACCGGGCGGCGGCGGGGGCGGCGGAGGCGGGCCGTCCGGGCGGGACAGCATCGTCGCGGCGTGGTGCACGTCCCCGGAGGCGGGCCTGGCGGGGGTGGACGGCGCGGGCGGCGGCGGGGGCGGGCCCTGCTGGGCCACCGGCGGCGGGGGCCCCGGCGGCGGGGGCGTGGACGAGCCGCCCGGGTAGCCGTAGGCGCCGGGCCCGGGAGCCGGTGGGGGCGGCGGAGGCGGGGGCGGCGTGCCGGCGCCGGCGCCGGGGTAGCCGTAACCGCCCTGCGCCTGGGGCCGCGGCAGCGGCGTCCCGGCCTCCGCCACACCGGGCAGCCGCTCGGTGCTGGCGTCGGCGCTCGTCATCGGCGGCGGGGTGTGGGCGTCGTCCGAGTCGCTGATCGGCGGCGCGTAGACGGTCGCCGGCGGCGGCACGGACGCCCCCGCGCCCTGGCTGTCGTTGGCGTCCCGCCATGCCGCGGGCGGCGGGGTGGGCGCGCCGCCGTACGGCATCGGCATCGGCGGGGTCGGGGTCGGGACGTACGGCTGGGTGGGCGTGGCGGGACCGGGCGTGGTGACCGGGGCCGGGGCGCGCGGCGGTGCGGGGACGGTGTCGCCCAGGGCGCCGTCCGGAACGTCACGGCGGTCGGGGATGCCGAGCCGGTCGGCCGCGTCCTGCAGCCACTGCGGCGGGCTCAGCAGGAAGGACGTCGCCTCCAGGTCGATCCGCCGGGGCCGCTCCGGCACGGCGTCCGCGACCGCGCCGGCCGCGGCGCCGTAGATCTCCTCCCAGCGGCGGATGATCTCGCCCACGGGCAGCGAGGGCCAGAGCGTGGCGTCGCCGCTGTCCCGGGCGATGACGATGCGGGTCTCCCCGTCGTCCGAGGTCGGACCGCCGTCCCTCGGCTCGGACCAGACCACGAAGCCCCGGTCGAACTCCCGCACCTGCACCTCACGTGCGAGGTAGGCGGGGACGTCGGCGTTGATCCACCGCTCGGCGCGTTCCTGCGCCTCCGCGAACGTGACCATGTGCTGCCTCACCCCTCCACCGGGACGGCGCGGGCGAAGCCGCCGTCCACCATCAGGTTCGCCACCGTCTCCAGCTCCGGCGGGTCGCCGGCGAGCGCGGCCAGGAAGGCGTCGAAGTCCTCGCCGCAGGGCAGCAGCAGCCCGGTGACCCGCTCCTCGGTGGAGCCGAAGGCGCCGTCGGCGTCCCGCACGTCGTCGTACGGGCACAGCCACATGGAACCCAGGTCGGCGCCGCGCGCCTTCACGGCGAGCACACCGCCCTGGACGTAGGAGATCGCCAGGTAGTCCTTGGTGAGGTGGTCCCGCAGGCACTTGTTGACGTAGCCGAGGTCGTTGGCCGCCGCCTCGTCCCGCACGGTGAAGAAGGGCTGGTCGACGAGGAGTCCCAGCATGGGCAGCAGGGCGACGCCGCGCGGTGCGCTGCCGCCCGCCGCCTTGAGGAAGGTGCGGTACGCGCCGGGCAGCCGGTAGCCGAGCTCCTCCTCGACGTCCCGGACCTGCTGCTCGGTGACGGCGACCCCGTCCTTGCGCACGCCGAAGTGGACCGGCCGGGTCTCCTGGAGCGGCCGGGTGCCGCGCTTGTCGTGGTCGGCGGAGGCGGTGGTGGCCAGGCCCCCGTGGTGCCGCAGCAACGACTTGACCTCGGCGGGGATCAGCTCCAGACGGCGGCTGCCGGCGACGTGGTGCCAGCTCCACCCGTGCGGCGTGGCGACGGGGGACAGGCTGCCCCACAGCTCGTGACCGGCGGCGTGCTGCGCGGCGTTCGCCGACACGTAGTCGGTCAGCCGGAGTTCGTCGATGCCGAAGCCGTCCGGCGGTTCGGCGATCTCGGCCGCCGCGCGGGCGTACGCCGAGAAGTCGGGGAAGCCGCGCTCGTCCACGCGTACGCCCTGCGGGTGGCGGGCGCGCCGTACCGGGTCCGGGAAGTGCACGATCTGACCGGCGTAAGCCGCGTTCGGTGGCGCGGCCCGATACCCGGGCCGACCTGTCGTCATTGCCGATGCCCCCATGCTGTATCCGGTGTTGGGCACAGCCTATGGGGTGTGGCAAGAGGCGCTTGAGCTGGTTCCGGTCACGGGTGTACGGCGGCCGCGGCGAGTTTCCCGTGCTGGGCGCGCGCGACGGCGAGGGGCGGTCCTCCGGGGTCTCCGGACGGCTTGACCGTGACGTAGGTGGCCGTGCTGCCCCCGGTGCGCACGACGGTGACGGTGGCGGTGCCCCTCGTGGCGTCGGCGGTGTCGGTCATCACGTAGGCGACCGCCTCGTCGCCCACCGCGGGGGCCCGCACGGGACGGACGGCGAAGTGCCGGGTGCGCCCCTCCCCGTCCGTCGTCCCGAAGGAACGGCACTGCCTCAGGGCGGCGGTGATGCCGCCGACGACCTCGCCCGCCTCGCCGGGCCGGTGGGCGGCGAGCAGCAGCAGGTCCAGCCCGCCGTCACCGCCGAGCGCCCCGCGCGTGGTGACGGCGGCCGTCACCTGGGCCGTGCGCGGCCGGGCGGGACGGCTGCTCACGGGGTCGGACAGGGGTCGGCACCCGGGCCGGTCCGCGGTCAGCGACTCCTCGGGGACAGGCACGCCCGCGCCGACCGTCACCACGTAACCGGGCACATCGGCGGAGGTGATCAGCGCCGCCCTCAACCGGGCCGCGGAGAGCGTTCGTTGTGCCCCTCCCGTGGAGGCCGTGGTCGAATCCCGGCCGTTCTCCGTGGGCTTGGCCGCTCTCCCGTCCGACCCGGCGCTACTATCCGTACAACCACTGGCCAACGCAAGGAGCACCACTGCGGCAGCACACCGGACGACGATACGCATCTCCCCACAGTGCCGTGACATCCGGCACAAAGTAAACCTCTCACCTCACAACCGACTTCCGTAACGCCTTGTCCGTTTGGCAGTCTTACGCACATAGGGGGACGTCCTCGACGCGAGGACGGATCGGAGGGCCGTACGAAGATGCTGACGAGAGACGCCGCGGATCCGCGGCTCAACTGGGGAGCCGACGAAGCGCCCGCGCCACCGGCGCTGCGCCACCGGCGCGACGGGATCCTGCCGGCGGTCGCCGCCGCGCTGTCCGTCCGGGACGAGGTCCTCACCTGCACCGGCGTGAAGGCGGACCAGCCGCCCCCGCTCCACCCGCTCGTCCAGGACGTCCTCGACGCCCTCCCCGTCGCCCAGCGTGAGCGCTTCACCGGGCGATGTCCCGAGCCGGTGCTGCTGTCCCGCCACCTCACCACCGTCGACGGCGCCCGCAGCAAGCGCGCCGCGCGCAAGCCGCTCACGAACGGCGAGGCCCGCAAGGCCCTCAAGGGCGCCAAGCTCACCGCCCGCCGCATACGCGAGGACGGCGACCCCGCCCACGGCACCTACGCCCCGCCCTGCCGCTCCTGCGAGGCGCTGCTCGCGCAGTTCGGCGTACGCGCCTTCGACCCGGGAGCCGACGCCGAATGAACTCGACCCGCTTCCCCGTCGGCGTCGACGTGGCCCTGCACGCCGCCGGCTGGCAGCCCGGCCGCTGGGACATCCGCCAGGCCGAGGTCTGGGCCGACACGCTCCGCGCCTACGTCTCCCCCGGCGGCCACCGCCACAGCGTCTTCCCCGCCGCCGTCGAGGCCTGGGCCGAGTTCGGCGGCCTCACCGTGCCGGCCGTCACGTCCCCCGGCCGCCACGTCGCACCCAGCACGGTCCGCGTCGACCCGCTCCACGGGCTGCACCTCGCGCGCACCCTCGGCGACCTCGGCAGCGCGCTCGACACGGAGGTCGCCCCACTCGGGGAGGAGTCCGCGGGCCACGGGCAGCTCGCGATCGACGCCGAGGGACGCGTCTACTGCCTCGACCACACCGGCGACTACTATCTGGGCCCGACCATCGACGCGGCCCTGGGCGCCCTCACGACGGGCTCCCGCCCCCACCGCCTCACGACCTGACGGCGCCCGCCCTGTCCTTGCGTTTGCGGTGCCCCTTGCGGCCCGTCGTTGTGTGCGGGTGCGTTGCGCCTGCGGCGGGCATCCCCCGCCCTCCCTCCCGATTGCCCGGCGCGGTCAGTGCGGGCCTGCGCATCGTTGGCTTGGGGTCGGTGCCGCGCCGGCGCACGTCTCCCCCAGCCTTCGGCCGGGGGGACCCCCACAGCGCTCGCGGTTTACGTCCACATCGTTCGGCGCCCGGGTCCGCCGCTCGTCTCCCCCAGCCTTCGGCCGGGGGGACCCCCATGGGCGCACCCCGCCACACCCCCTCCCGTTGTCGGAGCGCACGACGGCCGGTGGGGGGGTGAGTAAAGCACTTACGGCAACCCCGAACCGCCTTCTGAACCCCCACCGGCCGTTAGTCGCCCCCACCGGCAGGAGGGGGTGTGGCGGGGTGCCCCCATGGGGGTCCCCCCGGCCGAAGGCTGGGGGAGACGAGCGGTGGGCGCGGTGCCGAATGATGTGGGGCAGCGCCGCGAGCGCCGAGGTGGGGGTCCCCCCGGCCGAAGGCTGGGGGCGTACCCCGGCGCGGCACCGACCCCACAACGCACGCAGCGAGGCGGTCACTGACCGCGCCGGGCAATCGGGCGGGAGGGCGGGTGGACGCCCGCCGCAGGCGCAACGCACCCGCACACAACCCACCGGGCAGCCCGGCGCAGCCGCCCGCAGGCGCAACAAAGCCGCACACAACAACCGGGCCGCAAGGGGCACCCCGGGCCGCACCGCTACGCGGGAAGCATGGCGGAGACGCGGAACCCGCCCTCGTGCGTCGTGCCGGCGGCGAACCCTCCGCCGAGCGCCGTGACGCGCTCCTTCATGCCGACCAGCCCGTTGCCCCCGCTGGGCAGCACCAGCGCGGGCGCCCCGTCGGAGGGCCCGTTCTGCACCAGGACCGCGACCTCCGCCTCGCGGTAGGCGAGGCGGATGCGGGCCCACGCGCCGGGCGCGTGCTTGTGGACGTTGGTGAGCGCCTCCTGCACGACGCGGTAGACCGTGGCCTCGACCCGCGCCGCCAGCGGACGCTCCTCCCCCTCCACCGTGAGCTCGACGTCCATCCCGGTGGCCCGCGACTCGTCGAGCAGCCGCCTGAGCTCGGCCAGGCACGGCCCCTGCTCGTCCTCCGTCTCGGCATCCCCGGCCGCGGCCGGAACCGGGGCGGGCGCAATCGTTTCCGCAACGGCCACGACACGGACCGCCGCACCCGCCGACGCCGCACCCGCCGACGCCGCACCCGCCGACGCCGCCCGCGCCGCCGTCACCGGCTCCGCCCGCAGGACGCCCAGCATCTCGCGCAGTTCGTTGAGCGCCTGCCGCCCCATGTCCCCGAGGAGCTGCGCGCTGGCCGAGGCCTTCTCGGGGTCCTTGACGGTGATCGCCTGCAGCGCGGCCGCGTGCACGACCATGAGGCTCACCCGGTGTGCGACCACGTCGTGCATCTCGCGCGCGATGCGGGTGCGCTCCTCCATGCGGGCACGCTCCGCGGAGCTCGTGGCCGTCTCGGCCAGCAGGGACAGCTCCCGCTCCAGGCCGTCCGCCCGTTCCCGCAGGCTCTCCACGAGCCGGCGCCGGGCGCCGACGTACAGGCCCAGCAGCACCGGCGGCGCGGTGACGCCGACCGCCGCGAGCACGGAGGTGAGGACGACCACCGCCAGCGGCGCGTGGTACGCCGCGCCGCCGAGGTCACCGTGCATCTCCAGGAAGGTGACGATCAGCATGCCGAGCATGGTCATCCCCGACAGCACCGCGATGATCCGCCGCGGTACGTCGGAGGCGGCCAGGGTGTAGAGGCCCACGATGCTCAGCAGGATGCCCATCTGGGCCGGCGTGACGGCGATGGAGACCAGGACGACCAGGACCGGCCAGCGCCTGCGGAGCACCAGCACCGAGCCGACCAGCAGGCCGAACAGACCCGTGACGACCGGCGAGACCCCGGACTTCTCGGCGAAGGCCGCGCCTTCCAGGAGGCATTCCACGGCCGAGACGAAGGCCAGGGACACGTCGAGCACCATGCTGCGCCGCCTGGGCCACCACCACGGCCCGGCGACCACCCGGCTTCGTCCGCCGGCCCCGTCCGGTACGTACTCCCCCGTCGTACTCATACGGACCAGCCTAGACGCGACGGTGTCCGCCTGGCGGTCAGCCCCGGTCCGGCGGGCGGCCCCGACCTATCCTTGTGCCGTCGGACAGCGCGGTCCGGACAATGCCGCCGCCCATTCCACTGCACGAGGAGCCGCACCTGTGAGCAGCGCCGACAACACCACCGGCAGCGCCCCCCTCCGCGCGGACATCCGCCGCCTGGGAGACCTCCTCGGCGGGACGCTCGTCCGGCAGGAGGGCCCGGAGCTCCTCGATCTCGTCGAGAGGGTGCGGGCGCTGACCCGCAGCGACGGCGAGGCCGCCGCCGCCCTGCTCGGCGAGACCGACCTGGAGACCGCGGCCAAGCTGGTACGGGCGTTCTCCACCTACTTCCACCTCGCCAACGTCACCGAGCAGGTGCACCGGGGCCGTGAGCTGCGTTCCCGCAGGGCGGCGGACGGCGGGCTGCTGGCCCGTACGGCCGACCTGCTCAAGGACGCCGACCCGGAGCACCTGCGCCAGACGGTGCGCAACCTCAACGTGCGTCCGGTCTTCACCGCCCACCCGACCGAGGCGGCCCGCCGCAGCGTGCTGAACAAGCTGCGGGTGATCGCCGCGCTGCTGGACGAGTCCGGTGAGGCGGGAGGGGACCGCCGCCGCAGCGACCTGCGTCTGGCGGAGAACATCGACCTGCTCTGG
The DNA here is from genome assembly GCF_042733315.1 of Streptomyces sp. NPDC059718. Taxonomy (NCBI): domain Bacteria; kingdom Bacillati; phylum Actinomycetota; class Actinomycetes; order Kitasatosporales; family Streptomycetaceae; genus Streptomyces; species Streptomyces sp. NPDC059718. The sequence goes on along the minus strand of NZ_JBHWGA010000013.1, from coordinate 131,197 downwards.
CAGACCGACGAACTGCGCGTCGTGCGCCCCGAGCCCGCCGACGAGGCGCGCAACGCCATCTACTACCTGGACGAGCTGCACGCGGGCGCGGTCGGCGACGTGCTGGAGGACCTGGCGGTCGAGCTGGAGCGGGTCGGTGTGCCGCTGCCCGCGGAGACCCGCCCGCTGACCTTCGGCACCTGGATCGGCGGCGACCGGGACGGCAACCCCAACGTCACCCCGCAGGTCACCTGGGACGTCCTGATCCTGCAGCACGAGCACGGCATCACCGACGCCCTGGAGCTGGTCGACGACCTGCGCGCGGCGCTGTCCAACTCGATCCGCAACTCGGGCGCCTCGCCCGAGCTGCTGGCCGACCTGGAGCAGGACCTGCAGCGCCTCCCGGAGATCAGCCCCCGCTACAAGCGGCTGAACGCGGAGGAGCCCTACCGCCTCAAGGCCACCTGCATCCGGCAGAAGCTGCTCAACACCCGGGAGCGGCTGGCCGGCGGCACTCCGCACGTGCCCGGCCGCGACTACCTCGGCACCGGCGGCCTCCTGGCCGACCTGCGTCTGGTGCAGGACTCGCTGCGCGCCAACCGCGGTGAGCTGATCGCGGACGGCCGCCTGGACCGCACCATCCGCACCCTGGCCGCCTTCGGCCTGCAGCTGGCCACGATGGACGTCCGCGAGCACGCCGACGCCCACCACCACGCCCTCGGCCAGCTCTTCGACCGGCTCGGCGAGGAGTCCTGGCGGTACGCGGACATGCCGCGGGACTACCGGCGCCGGCTGCTCGCCAAGGAGTTGCGCTCGCGGCGGCCGCTGGCGCCGTCCCCGGCGCCGCTGGACGCGGCGGGGGCGAAGACGCTGGGCGTCTTCGACACCGTGCGGGAGTCCTTCGAGCGGTTCGGGCCGGAGGTCATCGAGTCGTACATCATCTCGATGTGCCTGGGCTCCGACGACGTCTTCGCGGCGGCGGTGCTGGCCCGCGAGGCCGGGCTGATCGACCTGCACGCGGGGATCGCCAAGATCGGGATCGTGCCGCTGCTGGAGACCACCGACGAGCTGAAGGTCGCCGACAGGCTGCTCGACGAGATGCTCTCCGACCCCTCGTACCGCAAGCTCGTCTCGCTCCGCGGCGACGTGCAGGAGGTCATGCTCGGCTACAGCGACAGCTCCAAGTTCGGCGGCATCACCACCTCGCAGTGGGAGATCCACCGGGCGCAGCGGAGCCTGCGCGACGTGGCGCACCGCCACGGGGTGCGGCTGCGGCTCTTCCACGGCCGCGGCGGCACCGTCGGCCGGGGCGGCGGCCCGACGCACGACGCGATCCTGGCGCAGCCGTGGGGCACGCTGGAGGGCGAGATCAAGGTGACCGAGCAGGGCGAGGTCATCTCCGACAAGTACCTGATCCCGTCCCTGGCGAGGGAGAACCTGGAGCTGACGGTCGCGGCCACGCTGCAGGCCTCGGCGCTGCACACCGCGCCCCGCCAGTCCGAGGAGGCGCTGTCCCGCTGGGACGCGGCCATGGACGTGGTCTCCGACGCCGCGCACTCCGCCTACCGGCGGCTGGTGGAGGACCCGGACCTGCCCGCGTACTTCTTCGCCTCCACCCCGGTGGACCAGCTGGCCGAGCTGCACCTGGGCTCGCGCCCCTCGCGCCGCCCGGACAGCGGGGCGGGGCTGGACGGACTGCGGGCCATCCCGTGGGTGTTCGGCTGGACGCAGTCGCGGCAGATCGTGCCGGGCTGGTTCGGCGTCGGCTCGGGGCTGAAGGCCGCCCGCGAGGCGGGCCGGGAGACGGACATCGCCGAGGCGTACGAGCAGTGGCACTTCTTCCGGAACTTCCTGTCCAACGTCGAGATGACGCTGGCCAAGACGGACCTGCGGATCGCCGAGCACTACGTCGGCACCCTGGTGCCCGGCGAACTCAAGCACGTCTTCGACGTCATCAAGGCCGAACACGAGCTGACGGTCGCCGAGGTGCTGCGGATCACCGGTGAGGCGAAGCTGCTGGACGCGCAGCCGGTGCTCCAGCAGACCTTCCGGATCCGGGACGCCTACCTCGACCCGATCTCCTACCTCCAGGTGGCGCTACTGCACCGGCAGCGCGAGGCCGCCGCCCGCGGCGAGGAGCCCGACCCGCTGCTCGCCCGCGCGCTGCTGCTGACGGTGAACGGCGTGGCGGCCGGCCTGCGCAACACCGGCTGACCACCCGCCGCAGGACAGGAAGAAGGGCGGGGGGGGCCCCCCGGGGGGCCCCCCCCCAGGAACGGGGGGAGGGGGGCCAGGATATTATAAAAAAAAAGACCGGCCCACACCAGTATGAATGGAA
>NZ_JBHWGA010000013.1:0-128870 GCF_042733315.1 Streptomyces sp. NPDC059718 | reverse complement strand
GCTGTTTTTTTTTTATCCCCCCGGGGGGGGCCCCCCCCCGGGGCCCCCCCCCGCCCTTCTTCCTGTGCGTGCGGAGCGGGGCGCGGCGTCAGTTCTTGCGGTGGCCGATCAGCCGCGGCCGGGGTTCGAGCCCGGACAGGCCGTTCCAGGAGAGGTTCACCAGGTGCGCGGCGACCTCCGCCTTCTTGGGCTTCTGGGCGTCCAGCCACCACTGCCCGGTGAGCGCCACCATCCCGACCAGCGCCTGCGCGTAGAGCGGGGCGAGCTTGGCGTCGAAGCCGCGCTGCTTGAACTCCATGCCCAGGATGTCCTCCACCTGGGTGGCGATGTCGCTGATCAGTGAGGCGAAGGTGCCGGTGGACTGGGCGACGGGCGAGTCCCGGACGAGGATCCGGAAGCCGTCGGTGTACTGCTCGATGTAGTCCAGCAGCGCGAAGGCCGCCTGTTCCAGCAGTTCGCGCGGATGGCCACCGGTGAGGGCACCGGTGACCATGTCGAGCAGGCACCGCATCTCGCGGTCCACGACGACGGCGTAGAGGCCCTCCTTGCCGCCGAAGTGCTCGTACACGACGGGCTTGGAGACGCCCGCCTTGTGCGCGATCTCCTCGACGGAGGTGCCCTCGAAACCGCGTTCGGCGAAGAGCGTGCGCCCCACGTCGAGGAGTTGCTCGCGGCGCTCCTTGCCCGTCATGCGGACCCGCCGGGCACGCCGCGACGGCGTACCCTCGCTGCCCCTGCTGCTGCTTCTGCCGTCGCTCACCCGTCAATCATGCCGCTTCGCTGACGCTCTCCTTACGGCGGGCGGCGATCCGGTCAGCGGTCGGCCACCGTACGTCACTGGCCCACCCGAGCAGTTCGAACCAGCGGATGATGCGGGCGCTGGAGTCGATCTGGCCGCGGAGCACGCCGTGCCGGGCGGAGGTGGGGTCGGCGTGGTGGAGGTTGTGCCAGGACTCACCGCAGGACAGCACGGCCAGCCACCAGACGTTGCCGGACTTGTCGCGGGAGCGGAAGGGCCGCTTGCCGACCGCGTGGCAGATCGAGTTGATCGACCAGGTGACGTGGTGCAGCAGGGCCACGCGGACCAGGGAGCCCCAGAAGAAGGCGGTGGCGGCGCCGGTCCACGACATCGTCGCCAGGCCGCCGATCAGCGGCGGGAGCAGCAGCGAGACGGACGTCCAGAGCCAGAAGTCACGGCTGATCCGGCGGATCGCCGGGTCCTTCATCAGATCGGGGGCGTACTTGTGCTGGGGGGTCTGCTCCTCGTCGAACAACCAGCCCATGTGGGCCCACCACAGGCCCTTCATCAGGGCGGGGACGCTCTCGCCGTAGCGCCAGGGGCTGTGCGGGTCGCCTTCGGCGTCGGAGAACTTGTGGTGCTTGCGGTGGTCGGCGACCCACCGCACGACCGGTCCCTCGACGGCCATCGACCCGGCGATGGCCAGGGCGATCTTCAGCGGGCGGTTGGCCTTGAAGGAGCCGTGGGTGAAGTGGCGGTGGAAGCCGATGGTGATGCCGTGACAGCCGAGGTAGTACATCCCCACCATCAGGCCGAGGTCGAGCCAGCTCAGGCCCCATCCCCACGCGAGCGGGATCGCCGCGACGAGGGCGAGGAAGGGGATGCCGATGAAGAGTCCGAGGGTGATCTGCTCGAGTGACTGCTTCTTGTCACCACCGAGCGTGGCGCGGGGAAGCGGGGCCCCGGAGCCGGCCCCGGGTTCCGGGGACTCGGTGATCACGTCGGTCTGTGTGGTCATGGTGGTCCCTCAATGAAGGTCGGGGGCTACGCCACCGTAACTTACGGCTTCGTAAGGATGGCAGGGCTAAGTGAAGGCCGAACAGAGCACGCGTGTCGGCGGGAATACGGCTCTTGGCACATGTACCCATGTTTGACGAGGGGAAGTACCGATCTTTCTCGTCGCATTGGAGGCGGTCGGTGCGGCATAGTGGTGGAGGCCAGACGGGCACCCTGACCGGATGTCCTGTTCGGCCGGGGTTTCCTTCCGCTGTGGTGTAACGGCAGCACTGAGGGTTTTGGTCCCTTAAGTCCGGGTTCGAATCCTGGCAGCGGAGCACTGACCGAGGGGTCGCGGCAACCGTCGCGACCCTTCCGAGTTCACCGCCCGAAACGCCCCGGTATCCTTCGGGTGACCTTCACCCGACGTCGAGGAGTCCGTTCCGTGAGCGCCCACCGCCCGGCCGCCGTCATCGTCCTTGCCGCGGGTGAGGGCACCCGTATGAAGTCGGCGACCCCCAAAGTCCTGCACACGATCAGCGGCCGCTCCCTGGTCGGACACGTCGTGGCCGCGGCCCGCGCCCTGGAGCCCGAGCACCTGCTGGTCGTGGTCGGCCACGCCCGCGAGCAGGTGACCGCCCACCTGGCCGGGACCGACGCCGCGGTCCGCACCGCCGTGCAGTACGAGCAGAACGGCACCGGCCACGCGGTCCGGGCGGGCCTGGCGGAACTCCCGGAGCTGACCGGCACGGTGGTCATCACCGCCGGCGACACCCCGCTGCTCACCCCGGACACCCTGCGCGCGCTGGTCGAGGCCCACGCCGCCGACGGCAACGCCGTCACCGTGCTGACCGCCGAGGTCCCCGACCCGACCGGCTACGGCCGCATCGTGCGCGGAGCCGACGGCTCGGTGCTGGCGATCGTCGAGCAGAAGGACGCCACCGACGAGCAGCGGGCCATCCCCGAGATCAACTCCGGGGTGTTCGCCTTCGACGCGGCGCTGCTGACCGACGCGCTGGCCAAGGTGACCACCGACAACGCCCAGGGCGAGGAGTACCTCACCGACACCCTCGGCATCCTGCGCGAGGCCGGCCACCGCGTCGGCGCCTCGGTCGCCGAGGACCACCGCGAGATCGCCGGCATCAACAACCGCGTACAGCTCGCCGAGGCCCGCCGCACCCTCAACGACCGCCTGCTGCACAGGGCGATGCTGGAGGGCGCGACGATCATGGACCCGGCGTCGACCTGGCTGGACGTCACGGTGGAGTTCGAGCCCGACACCCTGGTGCTGCCGAACACCCAGCTGTACGGCGCGACCCGGCTCGCCTCCGGCGCCCAGGTCGGCCCCAACTGCACGCTGACCGACACCCTGGTCGGACCCGGCGCCACGGTGAGCAACACCGTGGCCGTCAGCGCGGAGATCGGCGAGGCCGCCTCAGTCGGCCCGTACGCCTACCTGCGCCCGGGCGCCAAACTCGGCCCCAAGGCGAAGGCCGGCACCTACGTCGAGATGAAGAACGCCACCCTCGGCGAGGGCACCAAGGTGCCGCACCTGTCCTACGTCGGCGACGCGACGATCGGCGATTACACGAACATCGGCGCCGCCAGCGTCTTCGTCAACTACGACGGGCAGGCCAAGCACCACACCACGATCGGCTCCCACTGCCGCACCGGCTCCGACAACATGTTCGTGGCCCCCGTCACAGTCGGGGACGGCGCCTACACCGCCGCGGGCTCCGTGATCACCAAGGACGTGCCGGCCGGTTCGCTCGCCGTCGCGCGCGGGCAGCAGCGCAACATCGAGGGCTGGGTGGCCAGGAAGCGGCCCGGCAGCGCGGCGGCCCACGCCGCCGAACAGGCCCAGCAGGCCGCGCCGGAGGCCTGACCGGCGGGGGAGCGCGTGCGGGGTGGCCTTCCCCACGTGCGCGGTCGCGCCACGCAGCGCGTACCGTGTGAGGTGCACACAATTCCGCCAGCTCCCTCACCGAGGGCGAAGCTGCGTTGAACACCAAGGAGACGGTGCAGTGACCGGGATCAAGACGACCGGTGAGAAGAAGCTGATGCTCTTCTCCGGCCGCGCACACCCCGAGCTCGCGGAGGAGGTGGCACGTGAGCTGGGCGTCAACCTTGTGCCGACGAAGGCCTTCGACTTCGCGAACGGTGAGATCTACGTCCGCTTCGAGGAGTCGGCCCGCGGCTCGGACGCTTTCGTCATCCAGAGCCACACCGCTCCCATCAACAAGTGGATCATGGAGCAGCTGATCATGATCGACGCGCTGAAGCGGGCGTCCGCCAAGCGCATCACCGTGGTCGTGCCGTTCTACGGCTACGCCCGCCAGGACAAGAAGCACCGCGGCCGCGAGCCGATCTCGGCCCGCCTCGTGGCCGACCTGATGAAGACCGCGGGCGCCGACCGGATCCTCACGGTCGACCTGCACACCGACCAGATCCAGGGCTTCTTCGACGGCCCGGTGGACCACCTGTTCGCGCTGCCCATACTGGCGGACTACGTGGGCGCCAAGGTCGACCGCTCGAAGCTGACCGTCGTCTCCCCCGACGCCGGCCGGGTGCGCGTGGCCGACCGCTGGTGCGACCGCCTGGGCGCGCCGCTGGCCATCGTCCACAAGCGGCGCGACCCGGACGTCGCCAACCAGGTCACCGTGCACGAGGTGGTCGGTGACGTGCGCGGCCGCATCTGCGTCCTGGTGGACGACATGATCGACACCGGTGGCACCATCTGCGCCGCGGCGGACGCCCTGTTCGCCAACGGCGCGGAGGACGTCATCGTGACCGCCACCCACGGCGTCCTGTCCGGCCCGGCCGCGGACCGGCTGAAGAACTCCAAGGTGAGCGAGTTCGTCTTCACCGACACCCTGCCGACGCCGGGTGAACTGGACCTGGACAAGATCACGGTGCTGTCGATCGCGCCGACGATCGCCAACGCGGTCCGCGAGGTCTTCGAGGACGGCTCCGTGACGAGCCTCTTCGAGGACGCGCACTGATCACCGTCTGATCGATTTCCGGGGCGGCCTCCCCGCCGGGTAGACTCTGCGAGTTGCTCGGCGAGGGAGGCCGTTCCCGTTTCGACGGCGGACTCCGTTATCGACGCGCTCCTCGTAAGTGGAACGGCCCGTCGTGGGCTGGGCGACCGACCGAAGTCCCGTCGTCATCACGAGGAGTGTGATCCCCATGTCCGAGGTGAAGATCTCCGCGCAGCTGCGCACCGAGTTCGGCAAGGGCGCCGCCCGCCGCATCCGCCGCTCGCACCAGGTCCCCGGTGTCATCTACGGCCACGGCCAGGACCCCAAGCACGTCGCCCTGCCGGGCCACGACCTGCTGCTCGCCCTGCGCACCCCGAACGTCCTGATCAGCCTGGACATCGAGGGTGACGGCACCGAGCTGGTCATCCCCAAGGCCGTGCAGCGCGACCCGCTGAAGGGCTTCCTGGAGCACGTCGACCTCCTCTCGGTCAAGCGCGGCGAGAAGGTCACCGTCGAGATCGTGGTCAACACCGAGGGCGAGCTCGCCCCCGGCGGCAACCTGCTGGAGCACGTGCTCAACGCGCTGCCGGTCGAGGCCGAGGCGACCCACATCCCCGACGGCGTCACCGTCTCCGTCGAGGGCCTGGAGGCCGGTACCTCCATCCTCGCCAAGGACATCCCGCTCCCCCAGGGCACCACCCTGGCCGTCGACGAGGACACCGTCGTCCTGCAGGTCGTCGCCGCCCAGGCCGAGGCTCCCGCCGAGGGCGAGGGTGAGGGCGCCGAGGGCGAGGGCGCCGAGGCCGCTGCCGAGTAAGTACGGCAGCACCCGCAGTTCCCCGGCCGCCGTCCCGCTCCGCAAGGAGCGGGACGGCGGTCCTGTTGAATGGACGACATGAGCATGAGCGCAGCGGAAAGCGCCCCCGAGGGGCCCTGGCTGGTGGCCGGTCTGGGCAACCCCGGACCGGAGTACGCCGGCAACCGGCACAACATCGGCTTCATGGTCGCCGACCTGCTCGCCGACCGGATCGGCGGGCGCTTCAAGACCCACAAGAGCCGGTCCCAGGTCGTCGAGGGGCGCATCGGCGGCCACCGCGTCGTGCTGGCCAAGCCGATGACGTACATGAACCTCTCCGGAGGCCCGGTGACGGCGCTGCGCGACTTCTACAAGGTGCCGCTCGGCAACCTCGTCGCGGTCCACGACGAGTTGGACATCGACTACGCCACCCTGCGTCTGAAGAAGGGCGGCGGCGACAACGGCCACAACGGCCTGAAGTCGATCACCAAGTCCCTCGGCCCCGACTACCTGCGGGTCCGCTGCGGCATCGGCCGCCCCCCGGGGCGGATGCAGGTCGCGGACTTCGTCCTGAAGGACTTCTCCTCCACCGAGCGCAAGGAGCTCGAGTGGTTCGTGGACCGGGCGGCCGACGCGGTCGAGTCGCTCGTCTGCGAGGGGCTGGAGAGGGCGCAGGGCACCTACAACGGTTGACCGTCGAAAGGTTGACCGAGTGCCATGCAATGGCCAAGGATCGCCCGCATGGTCAAACGGAGTCTCGCCCGCCGCACCGCCGAGAGCGCCTGGGGGCTGCTGCTGGTCGGCCGCATCGTGCTGCTGAGCGCACTGGTCCTGCTCATGCTGGCGGCCGGGGTGTGGACCTCGTGGAAGACCGCCCAGCACGTCATGCTCACCAAGGGCCGCGAGCAGGGCACGATGACGGTCTCCACCTGCGCCGCCGACACCTGCACCGGCCCCTTCGTGCCGGAGGGTCTCGGTTCCCTCCGCGGGAAGGTGACGATCGACAAGGCGGTCACCCACCGCACCGGCGAGCGGATACCGGTCGCGGTCAAGCCCGGCACCGACGACGTGGTGCGCACCGGACTCGCCGGTGTGCTGCACGCCTGGGTCCCGCTGGGCGGCGCCCTGCTCCTCGCCTCTCTGGTCCTGGCCGGGGGGCTGCGCTGGCCCCGCACCGCCTGGACCGCCGCCCTGGCCGGCGCCGCACTCCTGGGGGCGGCCTTCCTCACGCTGTGACGCTGTGCCGCTGTGCCGCCCGGCGGCGCCGGGCCCCGCGGAGGGACGGCGCCGCCGGGGTGTCACACGGCGTCGACGGGCTCCAGGAACTCCAGACGGTTGCCGAACGGGTCGTCGGTGTAGAAACGGCGATGGCCCGGCAGGTCACCGTCCCAGACGACCGCGGCCCCGCGGGACTCCAGCCGGTCCGCGTAAGCCCCGATGCCGCTCACGCGTAAGCCCGGATGGGCCTTCCGGGCGGGGCGGAAGTCCTCCTCCACGCCGATGTGCAGCTGGACCGGGCCCGTGGCGAACCAGCAGCCGCCCCGGGCGGCGAGCACCGGCGGCTTGGGGACCTCGCTCATCCCCAGGACCCCCGCGTAGAAGGCGCGCAGGATCTCCTCGGAGCCGGGCGGAGCGGCGAGCTGGACGTGGTCGAGGGCGGTGATCATCGGGATCACCCCGCTTTCCGTGCGACGGCGAAGATCCGCCGGAAGGGGAAGACGGTGCCGTGCGGCCCCGCCGGGTAGGCCTTGCGCAGCAGGTCGCGGTACTGGCCGAGGAACTCCCCGGTGGCCTCCGGGTCGTCCTCGAGGGCGGTCAGTACCGGGCGCAGCGCCGTTCCCTTCGTCCATTCGAGCACCGCGTCCTCGCCCTGCAGGAGCTGTACGTACGTGGTCTCCCAGACGTCGACGTCCACCTCGACGTCGGGGATCTCGATGAGGCGCTCCAGGTAACCGGGGGGCTGGAGGATGTGGACGTAGCGGCGGCCGTGGCCCTCGCCGAGGCGGTCGCGCCAGGCCGGGGAGTCGCAGAGGTCGCCGAGCAGCGCGTGACTGGGCGAGGTGAAGTTGCCGGGGACCTGGAAGGCGAGGACGCCGCCGGGAGCGAGGTGCTCGACCCAGAGGGGGAAACGCTCGGCGTGGCCCTCGACCCACTGGAGGGCGGCGTTGGAGACGATCAGGTCGTAGGTGCCGTCGGGGACCCAGTGGCCGGCGTCGGCGGGACGGAAGGTGAGGCTGCCGCCCCCGGCGGTGGGGCCCTCGTAGGCCCGGGCGGCCTCCAGCATCTCGGCGGAGCTGTCGAGGCCGGTGATCCGGGCATCGGGCCAGCGCTGCGCGAGCAGGGCGGTCACGTTGCCGGGGCCGCAGCCGACGTCCGCGATCCGCGGGCTCGCGCCGGGCAGCTCCGGTATCCGGGCCAGCAGGTCGTGGAAGGGGCGGGTGCGGTGGGTGGAGTGGCGGAGATACTGCTGGGGATCCCAGGCTGCTGCGGGCATGTTTCGAACTCCCTGGCGAGAGATGGATCTCTTCCTGCCGCCGACCTTGCCCACAAGGTTCCAGAGCTAATCTCTTGACGTCAAGAGACTTCATGTCGACACAACCCTTACACTGATCTCCATGGAGGACGAGGTCGATCGGCTGGTCGCTGCGTGGCGCAGGGAGCGCCCTGACCTCGACGTCGAACCGCTCGAGGTGCTCAGCCGGGTCAGCAGGCTGGCGAGGCATCTGGACCGGGCCCGTCGGCTGGCGTTCTCCGAGCACGGTCTGGAGCCCTGGGAGTTCGACGTGCTGACCTCCCTGCGCCGGGCGGGCGCGCCCTACCAGCTCTCCCCCGGACAGCTGCTGACCCAGACGCTGGTCACCTCGGGGACGATGACCAACCGGATCGACCGGCTCACCAAGAAGGGGCTCGTGGAGCGGCTGCCCGACCCCTCGGACCGGCGCGGCGTCCTCGTACGGCTCACCCCGGAGGGGCGGGACCGGGCGGACCAGGCCCTGGCGGGCCTGCTGACCCAGGAGCGGGCCATCCTCGGCGAGCTCTCCGGCCGCCAGCGGGGGGAACTCGCGAACCTGCTCCGACAGTTGACCGCGCCCTTCGACAACGTCCCCGGTTGACGCTGATTACCCGGCGTAACCGCCAGGGAATGATCACAAACGGCCACGCTCCGCCACCGGTTGCGCACACAAAGTGGCGCACTTAGCGTGATGTCCGTGAACGCCGCTTAAAGGCTCAAATGGCCACTTTTGCGGCTGCTGGCGCACCACATTCCGACAACGTCAAGTGGAAGGCAGTCGGGGCGCGTCCGGCTTCCATTTCCCTGGACCCCGCCGGGTCCCGCTCCACCTTGGAGATGCAGATGACTCTGCACACCCGCGCAAGCAAGATAGCCGCAACCGCGGTGACCGGCGCCTTGGCCGGCACCCTCGCCATCGGCACCATGGGCACCGCCTTCGCCACCGACGGCCGGCCTGCCGCCGGGGTGCCTGCCGCTCCTGGACCGGACGGCCAAAGTGAACTCGTTTCCCCTTCGGAGCACCTCCGGGACCTGTCCCGTGAAGTAGCGGTGAAGTCCGCACGCTCCCCCAACGCGGCCCTGTTCCAGGGCCGCGTCGTCGCCCGTACGGGTCTGCGCGTCCGCGGCGGACCGGGCGTCCAATTCGCCAGCGTCGGCGTCATCCCCTTCAACGCCCTGGTGGCCATCGTCTGCAAGTCCGTGGGCAGCCCCATCAGCGGCAACCCCCGCTGGTACCAGCTCAGCGGCAACCTCTGGGCCTGGTCCTCGGCCCGCTTCGTCGCCAACGTCGGCCCCGCGCCCGGCTGGTGCAGCGGCACCGGTGGGGTCGGCGGCGTCGGCGGTGTCGGCGGTGTCGGTGGAGTCGGTGGAGTCGGCGGAGTCGGCGGAGTCGGCGGAGTCGGCGGTGTCGGTGGTATCGGCGGAGTCGGCGGCATCGGCGTCCCCGGCTTCGTCGGCGGCATCGGCGGCATCGGCATCTGCCGCAACAACGGGCGCGGCGGCCGCGAGCACGGCCGCGGCGACGAGCGCTTCAACGGCGTGGACGACCCGTTCCGCGAGGACAGCCGTGCCGAGGAACCCCTGGACAGCGTCGCCCTCTCCAAGCGCAGCGACGGCCCCGGCGGAGTCGGTGTCGGTGGCGTTGGTGGCGTTGGTGGCGTTGGCGGTGTCGGCGGTGTCGGTGGCGTCGGCGGTGTTGGCGGAGTCGGCGGCATCGCCGGTCCCGGCTTCGTCGGCGGCCCCGGTGGCGTCGGCGGCCCCGGTGGCGTCGGCGGAGTCGGCGGTGTTGGCGGAGTCGGCGGTCCGGGCTTCGTCGGCGGCCCCGGTGGCGTCGGCGGCATCGGCGGTGTTGGCGGAGTCGGCGGCATCGGTGGCCCGGGCTTCGTCGGCGGTGTTGGCGGAGTCGGCGGCATCGGTGGCCCGGGCTTCGTCGGCGGTGTTGGCGGAGTCGGTGGCATCGGCGGAGTCGGTGGCGTCGGCGGTATCGCCGGTCCCGGCTTCGTCGGCGGCCCGGGCTTCGTGGGCGGAGTCGGCGGAGTCGGCGGCATCAACTGCCGTGACAACGGCCGGGGCGGCAACCGCGGGGACAACGGCCGCGGCGGCAACCGCGGCGACAACGGCCACGGCGGTAACGGTCGGAACGACAACGGCCGGGGCGACAACGGCCGGGGCGACAACCGCGGCGACAACAACCGCGACCCCTTCGACGACGCCGGTGACACCAACCGTGGCGACAACAACGGCCGCGACCCGTTCGACGGCCTCAATGACCGCGGTCAGGAGAACGGTCACCGCGACCGTGCCAACGACCGTGACACCAGCCGCTCGACGCCGACCACCGGCGTCGGCGGTAACCGCCCGGCGCCGACCACCGGCGTCGGCGGTGAATGACCGCGGGTATCCGCGGTGACCCGGCGGGTCGCTCTCCCCGGTCACGGGGAGGGCGATCCGCCGCGCTCCATGCCGTCAGACGTGCTGCACCGGGGCCGCGGAACCCACCCGGCCGCCCTCTCCGTCGGCCGGTGGCACCCCGGCCCGCCGGGCCAGCGCCACGGCGGCCAGCGTCGAATGCACGCCCAGCTTGCCCAGCACGTTCTGCATGTGGGTGCGGACGGTGTGCGGCGACAGGTACAGCCGCTCGGCGACCGCCTTGCGGCCCAGGCCGGCCACCATGCAGCGCAGCACCTCCTGCTCGCGCGGGGTGAGCGACTCCACCAGCCGCTCGCTCTCCGTCCGGTGCCGGCGCGCGGCGGTCAACTCCCGCAGCACGCCGGTGAGCAGGGCGGGCGGCAGATGCGTCTCGTCCCGCAGGACGCCGCGCATCACGGCCAGCAGCCGGGACAGCGAGCAGTCCTTGGCGACCCAGCCGGAGGCGCCGGCCTGCAGGGCCCGGGCGGCGCGGCGCGCGTCGTCGCGCTCGGCGAGCACGACCGTCCGGGTGGCGGGGTGTTCGGACCGTACGCGTTCCACCAGGGCGATGCCGTCGAGTCCGGTCTGGGCGCCGCCGTCGGCGGCGCCGAGCGGGGCGGCCCTGGGCGCGGCCATCACCCGGACCCCCGCGGCGGACGTCGTCCCCAGGTCGGCGTCGACCAGCAGCACGTCGTAGCGGCGGCCGTCGGAGGCCGCGCGTTCCAGGCAGCGCTGGGCAGCCGCCCCGCTCCCGGCGGCCGAGACGTCGACATCGGGCTCGGCCGCGAGGGCGGCCGCGAGCGATTCGGCGAAGATGCGGTGGTCGTCGACGACGAGAACGCGGATTCGTCCCACGGGCCCCACTCCCGGCATTCGGCACTTCCCCCCACGGACGAGGTCGATGTGCACGGAGGCCCGGCACCTGGAGCGGACGCCGCACGCCGCCGGGCTAGCAGCCGTCCCCAACCAGGTGCCGAACCCTTGTGTCTCGCCCCCTGATGCCGCCGGACCCCACCGGCGCTGCCAAAAAGCGTAGGGGCAGGAGCAGACAAAGGCGCCCGAATGGAAAAACTTGCGGGACGGAGTTCCCCCGGGACGTGCCGGGCAACGGCCCACGGTGCGGTTTTCCACAGCGGTGGACGGAGAAAGGCGTGCCGAGCCGCGGCAGCGCCGGTGGGGGCGTCCGACACCGGGGGATCACCCGTTGCTCGCGTCGATGCGCGGCACGGACGCGGACCGTGAACTCCCCGTCGTCGTCCACGCGGCGCCCGACCACCCGCCGGGCGTGACGGACTTCCTGCCGGCCAGGCGTCCCACGGCAGGGAGCCGGCCCTGAGGCCCGGGCCGGCTCCTTCCCTCCGCAACGGGTCAGACCAGCCGGCGGGCCCCCGCGGACGGCACCGCGGTGAAGACCCGCGGCTCGCGGTGGCCGGCCGTGGCGAAGGCACCGACGATCGCCTCGGCGGTCTTCTCCGCGGCGGACTCCTCCACCAGCACGATCGCCGAACCGCCGAAGCCGCCGCCGGTCATGCGCGCGCCGAGGGCGCCCGCCTCCACACCGGCCGACACCACCAGGTCGAGTTCCGGGCAGGAGACCTTGAAGTCGTCGCGCAGCGAGGCGTGGCCCTCGGTCAGCACCGGCCCGATGGCACGGGCGTCGCCCGTCTCCAGCAGCTCGACGACCCGCTCGACCCGGCGGTCCTCGGTGACCACGTGCCGTACCAGCGGCCGCAGTTCGGGGTCCTCGACGCGGGCGAGGGCCTCGCCGAGCCCGTCGTACGGGATGTCCCGCAGCGCGTCCACGCCGAGCAGCGCCGCCGCCTCCTCGCAGCCCGTCCGCCGCTTGCCGTACTCGCCCTCGCTGTGGGCGTGGGTGACCCGGGTGTCGACGACGAGCAGCCGCAGGCCCTGGGAGGCCATGTCGAAGGGGATCTGGCGCTGCGACAGGTCACGGGTGTCGAGCCACAGGGCGTTCCCCTCGGTGCAGCACGCCGAGGCGGTCTGGTCCATGATCCCGGTGGGGGCGCCCACGTAGACGTTCTCCGCGCGCTGGCAGAGCCGGGCGATCCGCCACCGCTCCAGGCCCAGGCCGTAGAGGTCGCCCAGGGCGACGGCGGTGACGACCTCGAGGGCGGCCGAGGAGGACAGGCCGGCGCCGGTGGGGACGGTGCTCTCGAAGTGGATGTCGGCGCCGGTGATCTCGTGCCCGGCGTCGCGCAGCGCCCAGATGACGCCCGCGGGGTAGTCGGCCCAGCCGGCACCGCCGCCGGGCGCGAGTTCGTCGACGTGCAGTTCGACGACGCCGGCGGGGACGTCCGGCGAGCCGCTGTGCAGCCGCAGCCGGCCGTCGGCGCGGCGGGCGACCGCGGCGACCGTGGTGTGCGGCAGCGCGAACGGCATCACGAAGCCGTCGTTGTAGTCGGTGTGCTCGCCGATCAGGTTCACCCGGCCGGGGGCGGCCCAGACCCCTTCGGGGCCGGTGCCGTACGTGGCGCGGAAGCCGTCCTCGCTCACTTGGCGTCCTCCCGGTCCCGCAGGTCCTGCGCGAAGGTCCAGGCGTCGCGGACGATCTCGGCGAGGTCGGTGCGCGAGGGACGCCAGCCCAGGCGCTCCTTGGCCCGCTCGGCGGAGGCCACCAGGACGGCCGGGTCGCCGCCGCGGCGCGGGGCGACGACCTCGGGGACGGGGTGACCGGTGACCTGGCGGACGGTCTCGATGACCTCGCGCACGGAGAAGCCGTTGCCGTTGCCGAGGTTGCAGATCAGGTGCTCGCCGAAGGCGGGCGCGTCGACGGCGAGCAGATGCGCCTCGGCCAGGTCGGCGACGTGGATGTAGTCGCGCACGCACGTGCCGTCGGGGGTCGGGTAGTCGTCGCCGTAGACCGAGATCGCCTCCCGGCGTCCCTGGGCGACCTGCAGCACGAGCGGGATGAGGTGCGACTCGGGGTCGTGGCGCTCGCCGGACACCCCGTAGGCGCCCGCGACGTTGAAGTAGCGCAGGGAGACCGCCGCCAGGCCGTGGGCGACGGCCTCGCTGGTGATCATGTGGTCGACGGCGAGCTTGGACGCGCCGTACGGGCTGGTCGGCAGCGTCGGGTCGTCCTCGGTGATCGGGACGGACTTCGGCTCGCCGTAGGTGGCGGCGGTGGAGGAGAAGACCAGCCGCCGGACCCCGGCGTCACGCATCGCCGTGAGCAGGTCCAGCGTGCCCACGACGTTGTTGCGCCAGTACTTCTCGGGGTGGACGACGGACTCGCCGACCTGGGAGCTGGCGGCGAAGTGCAGCACGGCGTCGTAGGTGGCGTCGAGCACCTTCGCCGCGTCCTGGACGCGCCCCTCGACGAAGTCGGCGCCCTCGGGGACGCCGTCCCGGAAGCCGGTGGACAGGTCGTCCAGGACGGTGACCCGGTGCCCCGCCTCCAGCAGATGGGCCGCCACGACGCTGCCGACGTAACCGGCGCCTCCGGTGACCAGAACCTTCTTCGTGCGAGGGTCGCTCACAGGGTCACAGCCTTTCTCGGGTTCGACTCGGGGCCACGGTAGCGGCGCCGGATGAACACGCGCCGGTAGGGGGCGGGGTGACGATCATGGGTGCGCCGCTCACGGGGAGGCGACCTCCCTCAGGCGGCTCGCGGCGGTCTCCGGCGGCACGTCGTTGATGAAGACGCTCATGCCGGACTCGGAGCCCGCGAGGTACTTGAGCTTCCCCTCGGTGCGGCGGATCGTGAACAGCTCCAGGTGGAGCGCGAACTCCTCGCGCTGCGCGCTGCTGAACGGCGCCTGGTGCCAGCCGGAGATGTACGGGGTGGGCGGCGCCCCCTCGGGACCGAACAGCCGGTCGAAGCGGCGCAGCAGTTCCAGGTAGAGCCCGGGGAACTCGGCGCGGGCCGCCTCGTCCAGGGCCGTGAGGTCCGGCACCCTGCGGCGGGGGTAGAGGTGCACCTCGTACGGCCAGTGCGCGGAGTACGGCACGAACGCCGTCCAGTGCTCGCTCTCCAGGACGACACGGCTGCCGTCCTCGCGCTCGCGCGCCACGAGGTCGTCGAAGAGGTTGCGGCCGCCGGTGGCCTCGCGGTGCCGCTCCAGCGAACGCAGCATCAGCTCGGTGCGCGGGGTGGCGTACGGGTAGCCGTAGATCTGGCCGTGCGGGTGGCCGAGGGTGACGCCGATCTCCTCGCCGCGGTTCTCGAAGCAGTAGACCTGCTCGACGCCCGGCAGCCGGGAGAGTTCGGCCGTGCGGTCGGTCCAGGCGTCGAGGACCAGCCGCGCCTGCTCGGGGGTGAGGTCGGCGAAGGACTTGTCGTGCCGGTCGGTGAAGCAGACGACCTCGCAACGGCCATGTTTTCCGCTGAGCGAGGGAAAGCGGTTCTCGAAGACGGCCACGTCGTAGTGGTCTTCCGGGATCTCGCTCAACCGGCCGTCCCGGGACGGGCACAGCGGGCACTCGTCCGCGGGCGGGTGGTAGGTGCGGGCCTGGCGGTGGGAGGCGATGGCGACGAAGTCACCGAGCAGCGGGTCGTGGCGGATCTCCGAAGCGCTGGTCACCGGGTCCAGCGGGCGGCGGTCGACGGCGTCGCGGGGCTCGTCGTCGCGCAGGTCGTAGTAGATCAGCTCGCGCCCGTCGGCGAGCCGGGTCGATGTCTTCTTCACCCTGCGGGCTCCTCACACCACGCCAACAAACAGAACCAAACACAATGAACCACAACGCAACAGCAACGTCAACGGAGACCCCGTTGCGGGGAGTGATCACACCATGCAGAACCTGGCAGAAGGGCTACGGCTCCCCACGAACGCGCTCGACTACTCGATCCTCGCGATCTACTTCGTCGTCGTCCTCGGCATCGGCTTCGCCGCCCGCCGCGCCGTCCGGACCAGCCTCGACTTCTTCCTGTCCGGCCGGTCGCTGCCCGCCTGGGTCACGGGTCTGGCGTTCATCGCCGCCAACCTGGGCGCCACCGAGATCCTGGGGATGGCCGCCAACGGCGCACAGTACGGCGCGTACACGGTGCACTGGTACTGGATCGGCGCCATTCCGGCCATGGTCTTCCTCGGCCTGGTGATGATGCCGTTCTACTACGGCTCCAAGGTCCGCTCCGTGCCGGAGTTCCTGCTGCACCGCTTCGGGCCGGCCTCGCACCTGCTCAGCTCGATCATCTTCGCGGTGTCCGCACTGCTGATCGCGGGGGTCAACCTCTACGCGATGGCGATCGTGCTGGAGGCACTGATCGGCTGGCCGCAGTGGGTGGCGATCGTCGTCTCCGGCTTCTTCGTGCTCTTCTACATCACCCTCGGCGGCCTGTCCTCGGCCATCTACAACGAGGTGCTGCAGTTCTTCGTGATCCTCGCGGCGCTGATCCCGCTCACCGTCGTCGGCCTGAAGCGGGTCGGCGGCTGGTCCGGGCTGACGGACTCGCTCACCGACTCCCACGGCGCCGCGTTCCTCAGCGCCTGGGACGGCACCGGCATCGGCTCGCCGAACCCGCTGGGGGCGAACTGGCTGACCATCGTGCTGGGCCTCGGTTTCGTCCTCAGCTTCGGCTACTGGACGACCAACTTCGCCGAGGTGCAGCGCGCCCTGTCCGCGAAGAACCTCTCGGCCGCCCAGCGCACCCCGCTCATCGCCGCGTACCCCAAGATCTTCATCCCGCTGATCGTGGTCCTGCCGGGACTGATCGCACTCGTGATGGAGCCGGGCATCGGCAAGCCGGGCAGCGGGCTCCAGTACAACGACGCGATCCCGGTGCTCATGCGCGACCTGCTGCCCAACGGCGTCCTCGGCATCGCGATCACCGGGCTGCTCGCCGCCTTCATGGCCGGCATGGCGGCCAACGTCTCGTCCTTCAACACCGTCTTCACGTACGACATCTGGGGCGCCTACGTACGGCGCGACCGGCCCGACCGGTACTACGTCACCACCGGCCGCGTGGTGACCGCGATCGGCGTGCTGATCGGCATGGGCACGGCCTTCATCGCCTCGTCCTTCAGCAACATCATGAACTACCTGCAGACGCTGTTCTCGTTCTTCAACGTGCCGCTGTTCTGCGTCTTCATCCTCGGCATGTTCTGGAAGCGCTCCACCGCGGCGGCCGGCTTCTGGGGGCTGCTGAGCGGCACGGTCGCCGCGATGATCAACTACTTCGGGTTCTACAAGGGCGGCCTGATCTCGATCCCCAGCGACCAGGGCGCCAACTTCGTCTCCGCCATCGCCGCCTTCGTCGTCGGCGGTGTGGTGATGGTCCTCGTCTCGTGGTTCACCAAGCCCAAGCCCGTCGAATCGCTGGCCGGACTCGTCTACGGGACCACCTCCCCCGGCATGGCAGAGCCGCCCGCCAAGGGCGACGACGCCTGGTACCGCAGGCCGGCACTGCTCGGCTGGGGCGCCGTCCTCCTGGCCGTGCTGTGCTACATCCCCTTCTCCCTGTGAGGTGACGCGTCGTGAGCGAGTACGGCAACGAGCCGGATTTCCAGCACCGCATCGAGGATCTGGAGCAGAAGTCGGCCTCGGCGGCACGCCTGTTCGACGTGCGCCGTGTCATCGGCGGCCTCTTCGTGGTCTACGGGGTGATCGTGACCATCGCCGGGATCACCGCGTCCGACGCGGACATCGCCAAGGCCCAGGGCATCAACATCAACCTCTGGACCGGGATCGGCATGCTGGTGCTGGGACTGCTCTTCCTCCTGTGGATGAAGCTCAGTCCCCCTCCTCCCCCGCCCGCAGCGGAGGAGACGCCTGAGCCGGGATCGCACCGCCCGGGAGATGGTGACTGACCCGGTCCAGCAGCCCCGTGCGGGCCGCCAGGGCGGCGGCCTCCAGCCGGGAGCCCACCCCCAGCTTCATCAGCACCCGCTGCACGTGCGTACGGGCGGTGCTCGGCGCGATCCGCATGCCCGCCGCGATCAGCCGGGTGTCCTCGCCCTCCGCGACCCGCAGCAGCACCTCGACCTCGCGCGGGGTGAGCATCTGCAGCAGTCTGGTGCCCTCGTCGTCCGGCTCGGCCACCGGGTTGAGCAGCTCGGCGAACGCGCTCTGCAGCAGCGCGGGCGCCACGGCCACCTCGCCGGCACGCGCCTTGGCCATCGCCCGCTCGACGCCCTCGATCCGCTCGTCGTGCCGTACGTAGCCGGACGCGCCGGCGGCGAACGCGGCGGCTATCCCGCGCGGGTTGGGCACCGGCCCCAGGACCAGCACCGCGACCCCCGGCCGCTCCCGCTTGATGCGGACGACCGCGTCGAAGGCGCCCGGCTCGGCCGGCGCCGCCGTCCCGATCAGGCACACCTCGGGCGACCGGCTCAGTACGAGATCCGCCGCGCCCGACGCGGGCGCGGCCGCCGCGAGCACCCGGTGCCCGCGCAGCTTCAGCGCCGAGGCGAGCGCCTCGGCCAGCAGACGATGGTCGTCGACGACGACGAGCCGTACGCCCATGGGCGTCCCCCTCATCCCCCCATGGACTGGTGCGGGCCTGCCCACCGAGTCCAAGCCGATCCCCCTTCACATGCCGCGGCGAAGCCCCTCCGGCATACCGCCTGTGCCCCCGCGGCGGCCCCGGGCCATGCCCGGGAAGGTACACGTTTGTTCGACGCTTTGCGCCCCCTACTCGGCAGAAGCCTCCCTAAATCCGCATTATCTCCAAACATGGCCGACTTGCGACCGGGTGTGCTTGTTTGCGGGCCTCGCGCGCCGTCGCCCTCCCCCGGCCCGGTCAGCCGAAGGCCGCGATGGACCGGTCCGTCAGGTTGGCGGAGGCGGAGATGTGGTCGGAGGTCAGGAAGAAGTGGTCCTCGTACAGCCACCAGCCCGAATCGCTGTCCAGGAAGTCGTTCTCCAGGTCCTTGCCGCTCTCCGGCAGTTCCATGAAGACGGTGAACCCGCGGGTCGCGGGATCGAGCCGCAGCAGGCGGCCCGGCTTGTCGTAGGTGTTCTTCTGGTACGCGACGACCTTGCCGCCGCTGATGCCGACGATCTTGAGCTCGCGCTCCTGGTCGGGCTTGGCGAGCCACGTGGGCTTGCCGGTGGTGAGGTCGAGCGCGGCGATCTCGTTCGTCTGGGAGTAGGAGGTGCCGCTGCCCGAGTGGGTCTTGGTGGGCAGGTAGATGGTCGTGCCGTCGACGGCGACGTTGGTGCACCGGTTGTCCTCGCAGTGGATCCGGTACGTGGCGTCCGCGCCGCCCGCGCCCAGCGAGATGCGGCTCTTCATCTTGCCGCCGTCCAGGTACACGATGTCGGTCATCGACAGGCTGCCCGCCGACAGCCCCACGACCACCGGGTCCGTGGAGATGACGCTGTACACCTCACTGCCGCTCGGCACCTGCCAGGACCACTTCTTGGCGCCGCCCTCACCCAGGCCCTGCACGTACTCGTCACCGCCGAAGCCGCCGCACTCGACGACCGCGACCAGCGCGCTCCCGCCGTGGTAGCCCTTGTCGGTGCACTCCGAACCGGCCTTGGGCGTCCACAGCACGGCCCCGGTGCTGATCTTGTACGCGACCGAACCGCCGATCCAGGAGACGGCCGCCGTGTCGCCCGTGAGCGCGATCTGCGAGTAGCTGTGCGAGGTCCGGCCGTCCGGGTCGGGCAGCTTCTTCGCCCACAGCTTCTTGCCGTGGGCGATGTCGACGGCGATCACGCTGTCGCAGTCCGTGCCGTACTGCAGCACCAGGCGGTCGCCGGCCGCCGACTCCGGGCCCGGGCAGGACTCCCCCTCCAGCGGGATCGACCAGTTCTCCTTGCCGCTGTCGAGGTCGAAGGAACGCAGCGCGTCGGGCATCGTCTTCACGACGGCGTTGCCGGTGAACCAGGCTTCCGCCACCGGGGCGGTGATCTCGGACTTGGACGGCCGCACCGCCTTCTTGTCCCACAACGCGCGGGCCTTCAGCGGGCCGTCGCCGGCCGGGCGGCTGCTGCTGCCGCCCTTCGCCGGGGTGTCCGAGGGCCCGTCGTCGCCGCCCGCGGCCAGGAAGACCCCCGCGCCGACGACCAGGACGGCCGCGATCGCCGCCGCCACGATCGCGGCCACCTTGCCTTTGCCGCGCTTCGGCGGCTGCGGGTACTGCGGGTACGGCTGGTAGCCGTACCCGGGGAGGGGCTGGGTCGGCGCCTGGGCGTACGGGTTGGGGCCGTACGGGCCCGGCGGCGGGGGCGGGGGCGGCGGCTGCTGTCCCTGGGGATGGGCCGGCGGCTGGGCGTAGGGGTTGGGCTGCTGCGGCGGGTAACCGTACTGAGGCGGCTGCGGCCCGAATCCGGGCTGGTTGCCGGGGGGAGGCGGCGGCTGCGACATCAGCGGGCACCTTTCGGGCACAGGTGTGCGGAGGCGGACGGTGACCCTCTTTGTACCACCGGTGACACACCGTTCCGCCCCCGCGCCGAAGGACCGTTACGGCACTGCTACACCTCGTCCGCCAGTTCCAGCCAGCGCATCTCCAGTTCCTCGCGCTCGGCGGCCAGCGACCGCAGCTCCATGTCGAGTTCGGCCACCTTCTCGAAGTCGGTGGCGTTCTCGGCGATGGCGGCGTGCAGCTTCGACTCCCTCTCGCCGATCTTGTCCAGCTGCCGCTCGATGCGCTGCAGTTCCTTCTTGGCCGCGCGGCTGTCGCCGCCGCCCTTCGGCTTGGCCGGGGCGGGCGCGGGGGTGGCGGCCTCGACGGCCGCGCGGCGCCGCTCCAGGTACTCGTCGATGCCGCGCGGCAGCATGCGCAGCGTCGCGTCGCCGAGCAGGGCGAAGGTGCGGTCGGTGGTCCGCTCCAGGAAGTACCGGTCGTGGGAGATGACCACCATCGAGCCGGGCCAGCCGTCGAGCAGGTCCTCCAGCTGGGTCAGGGTCTCGATGTCCAGGTCGTTGGTGGGCTCGTCGAGGAAGAGCACGTTGGGCTCGTCCATCAGCAGCCGCAGCAACTGCAGCCGGCGCCGCTCGCCGCCGGACAGGTCACCGACCGGGGTCCACTGCTTCTCCTTGGTGAACCCGAACTTCTCGCAGAGCTGACCCGCCGTCAGCTCCCGTCCCTTGCCGAGGTCGACGCGGCCGCGCACCGACTCCACCGCCTGCAGCACCCGCAGCGACGGCTCGAGTTCGGCGACCTCCTGCGAGAGGTAGGCCAGCCGTACGGTCCTGCCGACCACCACCTTGCCGGCCACGGGCTGCTGCTCGCCCTCGCTGACGGCGGCGTCCGCGAGCGCCCGCAGCAGGGACGTCTTGCCCGCGCCGTTGACACCGACCAGGCCGACCCGGTCGCCGGGGCCCAGCTGCCAGGTCAGGTGCTTCAGCAGCACCTTGGGTCCGGCCTGCACGGTCACGTTCTCCAGGTCGAAGACCGTCCTGCCCAGCCGGGTCGTGGCGAACTTCATCAGCTCGGCGTTGTCACGCGGCGGCGGCACGTCGGCGATCAGCTCGTTGGCCGCCTCGATGCGGAAGCGCGGCTTGCTGGTGCGGGCGGGGGCACCGCGGCGCAGCCAGGCCAGCTCCTTGCGCATCAGGTTCTGCCGCTTGACCTCCTCGGTCGCGGCGATCCGCTCGCGCTCGGCGCGGGCGAAGACGTAGTCGCTGTAACCGCCCTCGTACTCGTGGACGTCACCGCGCTGCACGTCCCACATGCGGGTGCAGACCTGGTCCAGGAACCAGCGGTCGTGGGTCACGCACACCAGGGCCGAGCGCCGTGCCCGCAGATGACCGGCCAGCCAGGAGATGCCCTCGACGTCGAGGTGGTTGGTGGGCTCGTCGAGCACGACCAGGTCCTGCTCGGCGATCAGCAGCTTCGCCAGCGCGATCCGGCGGCGCTCACCACCGGAGAGCGGCCCGATCACCGTGTCCAGCCCCTGCGGGAAGCCGGGCAGGTCCAGCCCGCCGAAGAGGCCGGTGAGCACGTCCCGGATCTTCGCGTCGCCCGCCCACTCGTGGTCCGCGCGGTCACCGACCACCTCGTGCCGGACGGTGGCCTGCGGGTCCAGGCTGTCGTGCTGCGTCAGCACGCCCAGCCGCAGGTCCGAGGTGTGCGTCACCCGCCCGGTGTCCGGCCCCTCCAGCTTCGCCAGCATCCGGATCAGGGTCGTCTTCCCGTCGCCGTTGCGGCCGACGACGCCGATGCGGTCGCCCTCCGATACGCCGAGCGAGATCCCGTCCAGCAGGGTGCGCGTTCCGTACACCTTGCTGACGGACTCGACGTTGACCAGGTTGACGGCCATGGGACTCCTGTCACTACGAAAGAACGACCTCCCAGGGTAGTGCGGCCCCCTCACCCCCCGGGTACGGCGACCGCCCCCCGGACACCCGTGCGGGTGGGCTCGCCCACCAGAGGTGAATCGCCAACCGTACACAGCCGCAGGTCTGTACAGTTTTCCCATGGATACGTATCCGCTCGTGGAAGCGCGCAACCAGCTCGGGCAGCTCGTCGGCCGAGTCCGGCACGGGCATGAACACATCCTGATCAGCGAGTACGGGAAACCCGCCGCCGCGCTCATCCCGATAAGCGCCCTCGAGGAACTGCAGCGTCTGCGCGATACGGCGGACGCTGCCGAGGCGGCAGCCCGCGAATCGGCTCCCACCGGCCCCGCGATGACGCACGACGAGTTCATGGCCCGGTTGGAGGACGAGGACCGTCAGGCCGATGCCTCGTGACCCACACCGTCGTCTGGCAGCACCAGGCCATGGCCGAGTTCCGCCGCCTGCGCGTCCTCGACCCGGTGGGTGCGAAGGCCTGCGCGGCTGCCGTCCGGGATGTGGCCGGGGAACCGCACCTCCGGACTGCGCACGCCCTGGGAGGTTCGGGGTACGGGCGGCTGTCCGCCGGCGACTGGCGTGTCCTGTACCGGCCCGACGCCGAGACCGTCACCGTGCTCGTCCTCAAGGTCGGCCGGGTGGGCTGAAGCCCGGCTCAGCCCTGACGCGGCCCGCCCTTTCGACCAGGGCCCAGCCGGCGACGGCCATGAGGACGGATGCCGGAGCCGTGACGCGGAAGGCGATCAGGGTGGCCGAGTGGCCGTCGAAGCCGACGGCGGACAGGCCGAGGACGCCCAGCAGCGCGAGGACGACGCCGAACGCGGCACCGGGGCCGGAGAGCGGGCCCGGCGCCTGGGCGGGGCGCGGGGCCGGGGGGCGTTCGGCGCGGCGGAAGACGGCGACCAGGGCGGCGGTGAGGGCGGTCGCGGCCGCCACGCGCAGCGGCACCTGGGCCCACCAGGCGGCGGTGGCCGGGGCGGGCAGCGTCCGGCCCAGGGAGATCAGCGCGCCGTACACGGCGAGCATGGCCGTGAGGTGCCAGAGGAAGGCCGTCATCGCGATGCCGTTCGCGGCGACCACGCCGCGCCACACGCGCGGGCGCTCCAGCAGGCGCGCGGCGGGGCGCCGCAGCAGTTCGACCGCGCCGACCAGCCACACGCCGTGGCAGAGGAGGGCGAGCGTGGGCGGCGCCATGTTCGAGATCCGCTCGCCGGGCATGCCCACCATGGACAGCGGGTACGGCCCGAGCGCCACCAGCGCGACCGCCCCCGCCAGCCCGCAGACGGCCAGCGCCGCGGGGAGGCGCAGCCGGCCGTCCGCCCGCAGGAAGCCCAGCTGGTGCACCGCGAGCCAGACGAAGGCGAAGTTCAGGAACGGCACGTAGGGCACGTCGAGGGCGAAGCGCAGCACGTCCACCGCGACCGCGCCGGCCGACAGCGCGGCGAAGGCGCCCCAGCCGTACCGCTCGTGCAGTCGCAGCAAGGGCGGGGTGAAGGCCACCATGCCGAGGTAGATCCCGATGAACCACAGCGGCTGCGCCACCAGTCGCGCCGCCACGTCCGGCACGGGGAGCAGCAGCGCGCCCGCGGCCCACACCGCGACGAACAGCATCGTCGGCCCCAGCAGCCGGCGCAGCCGGGCCCGCAGGAAGGCCGCGTACCCGCCGCCGGAGCGTGCGACGGAGCGGTAGGAGAGCGCGTGCGAGAAGCCGCCGACGAAGAAGAACACCGGCATGATCTGCAGCACCCAGGTCAGCGGTTGCAGCGCCGGGCGCACCGCCAGCAGGTTGCCGACCTCGACGCCCCCGTCGGCCCCGGTGGTCACCGCCGCCATCAGCCAGTGCCCCAGCACGACCGTGGCCAGCGACGCCACCCGCAGGAAGTCGACGTAACGGTCCCGTGCCGCGGGCGTGGCCGCGGCGATCTCTCCGGCTGTCATCCCCATGACGGCACGATCCCGCGGCGGGGCGCCGCTCCGTCAGGCCCGCCCTACTCAACTCGCCCCGGAAGACGGTGAGTACGGGTACTCAGAGCAGGGTCGCGCCCTGCGCGGGGCCGGTGGTGACCCGTACCGCGCGGCAGGTGCCGGAGGCGGCGAGGGCGCCGGCGACGGCCTGCGCGGACTCGGCGTCCTTGGCGAGGAAGGCGGTGGTGGGCCCGGAGCCGGAGACCAGGGTGGCCAGGGCGCCGGCCTCGGCGCCCGCGGCGAGGGTCGCGGCCAGCGAGGGGCGCAGGGAGAGCGCGGCCGGCTGGAGGTCGTTCGCCAGGGAGGCGGCGAGGGCCACGGCGTCGCCGGTGCGCAGCGCGTCGAGCAGGGCCGGGGACGCCTCCGGCTCCGGCACGGCCGCGTCGCCGCGCAGCCGGTCGCACTCGCGGTAGACCTCGGGCGTGGACAGGCCGCCGTCGGCGACGGCGAAGACCCAGTGGAAGGTGCCGCCGGTCTCCAGCGGCTCCAGCAGTTCGCCGCGGCCCCGGCCGAGGGCGGCGCCGCCCACCAGGCTGAACGGGACGTCGCTGCCGAGGCCGGCGCAGATCGCGAGCAGTTCCTCGCGGCTCGCGCCGGTGCCCCACAGCGCGTCGCAGGCGACCAGGGCGCCCGCCGCGTCGGCGCTGCCGCCGGCCATGCCGCCCGCGACGGGGATGTCCTTGTTGATGTGGATGTGGACGCGCGGCTCCAGCCCGTGCCTCGCCGCGAGCGCGATCGCGGCGCGGGCGGCGAGGTTGCTCGCGTCGGCCGGGACCTGGTCGGCGTCCGGTCCGGTGACCGTGATCCGCAGCTCTTCGGCGGGAGCGACGGTGACCTCGTCGTACAGGCCGACGGCGAGGAAGACGTTGGCCAGGTCGTGGAAGCCGTCAGGGCGCGGTCCGCCCACCGCGAGCTGGACGTTGACCTTGGCGGGGACGCGGACGGTCACGGACGCGGGTCGGCGGGTCACTTGCGCGGTTCTCCTCGGAGCGTGAGCGTGGGGCACTCGATGCGGGGCCTTCGGTGCGTGCGGCACGGCGGCGCCCCCATTGTGCCCTCTGTCACCGCAGTGAGCGGCCGCCACCGCCGTGCTCGGCGATCGCCGCGAACTGCTCAACGGTCAGCGCCTCCCCGCGCGCCTGCGGCGACACCCCCGCGGCCACCAGCGCCTCCTCGGCGGCGGCGGCCGAGCCCGCCCAGCCGGCCAGCGCGGCCCGCAGCGTCTTGCGGCGCTGCGCGAAGGCGGCGTCCACGACCGCGAAGACCTGCTCGCGGGTGGCGGTGGTGGCGAGCGGCTCCTTGCGGCGGACCAGCGAGACCAGCCCGGAGTCCACGTTCGGGGCGGGCCAGAAGACGTTGCGGCCGATGGCCCCGGCCCGCTTCACCTCGGCGTACCAGGCGGCCTTCACCGAGGGCACCCCGTACACCTTGGAGCCGGGCCCTGCGGCCAGCCGGTCGGCGACCTCGGACTGCACCATGACCAGGGAGCGCTCGATGGTCGGGAAGGTCGCGAGCATGTGCAGCAGCACCGGGACGGCCACGTTGTACGGCAGGTTGGCCACCAGCGCCGTGGGCGGCGGACCCGGCAGCTCCTCGACGCGCAGCGCGTCGAGGTGCACGAGCGCGAAGCGGCCGGCCCGGCCCGGCAGGCGGGCGGCGACGGTCGAGGGGAGGGCCTCGGCCAGCACGTCGTCGATCTCCACGGCGGTGACGTGCTCGGCCACCTCCAGCAGCGCCAGCGTGAGCGAGCCGAGCCCCGGGCCGACCTCGACGACCACGTCGTCGGGCCGGACGTCCGCGGTGCGCACGATGCGGCGCACCGTGTTCGCGTCGATGACGAAGTTCTGGCCGCGCTGCTTGGTGGGGCGGACGCCCAGCGCGGCGGCCAGCTCACGGATGTCGGCGGGGCCGAGCAGGGCGTCGTCGGCGGGACCGGAGTGGTCGGTGGTGCTCACCGCTCAAGGGTATCCGGGCCCGGCGGGACCTCCGGCGGGCTACGAGTAGAGCTTGCGGCCGCACACCGGCCAGGGGCTGGCACCGCGCTGGATGTACAGGCGCTTGGCGCGGTACGTCTGCTCCTTGGCGGAGGCGTCCTGGGGGCGGCCGTGGCCGCCCAGGTTGCGCCAGGTGCGCTGGTCGAACTGGTAGAGGCCGCCGTAGGTGCCGGAGGCGTCCACCGCGTTCGGCCGGCCGCCCGCCTCGCACCGGCCGAGGGCCTTCCAGTTGAGGTGGTCGGCGCCCTCGACGCTGTCGGGGAGCCGCTTGGTGCCGACGCGCACGACCTGCCGCACGGGCTCGCGCAGCACCTCCTCGGCGACGCGCCGCGGCTTGCGCCGGACCCCGTCGACCGTGCGGTACGCGTACGTGACGCGGCGCAGCCCGTTCCTGCCCCGGGTGTCGACGGCTGTGGTGCCCTCGAACAGCGAGGGGTCCTCCGTCCGCTCGACGGGGAAGGGCACCGGCTCCTCGTGGACCTCGTCGTGGCCCCGGATGCGCCGGACGGAGATCGTCTGGCCCTCGCGCGGGAAGCCGTCGGGGTCGGCGGAGGTGGTGTCGAGGCCGTGCAGGGCGATGCCGGCGTCACGCAGCGCCTCGCCGACGGTGGCGGCGTTGGTGCGGACCGGCCGTTCACGGCCGTCGACGAGGAAGGTCACCTGGCGTTCGGTGCGGACGTCCAGTTCCAGTCCGTGCCGACCGATCGCCTCGCCGCGGGAGGCGGACAGGTACGCGCCGTCCGCGCGCACGCCCAGCTGGCGCAGGGCGCCGTCCACGGTGCCGGCCGTGGTCCAGATCCGCCGGGGCCGGCCGTCGAGGGTCAGCGCGACCGGGCGGCCGTAGCGGACGGCGACGGTGTCGCCGTCCTGCAGCGCCGCGTCGGGGTCGGGGGCGACGATGTCGTGGTCGCCGACCTCGATGCCCTGGCGCTGCAGCAGTTCCTCCACGCTCCCGGCGAAGGTGTGCAGGGTGCGCGGCCGGCCGTCCACGCTGAGCTGCACGGCCTTGCCACCGGCGAGGTAGGCGGTGCTGCCGCCCGCCAGGCAGGCGACGACCAGGGCCTGGGGCAGCAGCCTGCTCAGCGCGTCCGGGCGCCGCGCGGCGCGCCTGCGCCGGGCGGCCGCGCGTCCGGGGCGCGGCGCGACGTCCTCGTCGACGGGGGCCGTGCCCGGTGTCCTGCGGTAGGGGCCGTCCGCGTAGGACCGTGTTCCGGCCTGCGTCGTGCCCGCCTTGCTCCTGTTGCTCACGGCGTACCTCCGGCCCGGTCCGATCGGACCGAACCGGGACCATAGCGGAGGATTCGTCACTCTCCCAAGCAGGACGGTCACGCCGTGTCGCCGGACGAGGGGACCGCGACACCCTCCGTGACCGTGGTCAGCGCGCCCTGCGCCGCCCCCGGAGGCCGTCGGCGCGGCCGCCGGACGTCCGGAATCGGACAACCGTGTTACGCCGACCGCGCGAACCGCGCGACGCGGCGTCAGTAGCCGAAGGCCCGGGCCGTGTTGGCCCCGATGGCCGCGGCGAGCTCGTCCTCCGCGGCGCCCCGGGCAGCGGCCATGGCCCGCACGGTGACCGGGATCAGGTACGGGGCGTTGGGGCGGCCGCGGTGCGGTACGGGGGTGAGGAAGGGCGCGTCGGTCTCGACCAGGAGGAGCTCGGCGGGGGCGACGGCGACCGCGTCGCGCAGGTCCTGCGCGGACTTGTAGGTGACGTTGCCGGCGAAGGACATGTAGTAGCCCTTGTCGGCGCAGAGCTTGGCCATCTCCGCGTCGCCGGAGTAGCAGTGGAAGACGACGGTGCCGGGCGCCCCCTCCTCGTCGAGGATGCGCAGCACGTCGGCGTGGGCCTCGCGGTCGTGGATGACCAGGGCCTTGCCGTGCCGTTTGGCGATGTCGATGTGGCGGCGGAAGGAGTACTGCTGGGCCTCGACGCCGTCGGGCCCGGTGCGGAAGTAGTCCAGCCCGGTCTCGCCGACGCCGCGCACCTGGGGCAGCGCGGCGAGGGCGTCGATCTCCGCCAGGGCGGCGTCCAGCGCGGGCAGCCCGCCCGCCTTCCGCGCCCCCTGCCGGCTCCAGCCGTCGGGGTCCCCGTGGACGATCCTGGGGGCCTCGTTGGGGTGCAGGGCGACCGCCGCCCACACCTGCTCGTACGCCCCGGCGGTGCGTGCCGCCCAGTGGGAGCCGTCGACGTCGCAGCCGACCTGGACCACGGTCGTCACGCCGACGGACGCCGCCTTCGCCAGCGCCTCCTCGACGCTGCCCTCCTGCATGTCGAGGTGGGTGTGCGAGTCCGCCACCGGGACCGCGAGCGGTTCGGGGAGGGGAGGGGCGGCGGACGCGTCCTTCTTCGGGCGCCGGCTCTGGCTCTGGTTCTGCTCGGGCATGCCCCAGATCCTAGGCGTGGGGCCGCGGCGGCTACCGGGCGTCCCTCCTGCGGTGCAGCAGGTTGCGGGGCGACCAGTGCCGTGCGCGGCGCTCGGCGTCCTCCACGGCGGGCGAGGCCGGCACCCGGCGCATGTCGGAGGCCGCGGGCAGGGGGCCGGCGGCCGCGGTGGCCGACCACGACCCGGCGACATCGGAGACCTGTCCGGCCCGCATGATGCGGACCTTGTGGCTCTCGCACTCCACGCACGTCGGCCGGGTCAGCGGGGACGGCACACGCTTGCCGTCCGCCATGTACCAGACGACCTCGCGACCCTGCGCGTCGACGTGGTGCTCGATCTCGTACGCCTGCTCCCATCCGCGTCCGCAGCTGATGCAGACGAAGGCGTACGCCTCACGAACCGTGCCATCGGTTCCGATGGTCTCGCTCATGGCAGCTCCTGTTGCCCTCCGGACGAGGCGTCCGGAGCGGGACTTCCCTCCATCAGCGAACGCCCGGGAAAGCGCCGGCGATAGCGGGGGTGCCCTTTCTTGAGCCAGTTTTGGGGAGTATGTGACACGGGGCCGAGCAGGCGGCCCAGGTTTTTCCCTCTCCTACGATAGGACTTTGCACCGCGCCGCGTTTAGCCGGTTGTGGGCTGGTTCGCGGCGTGCTTCGCGGACACCACGGCGTCGAAGACCTCCCGCTTGGGCAGCCCCGCCTCCGTCGCCACGGCCGCGATCGCCTCCTTGCGCCGCTCCCCCGCCTCCTCACGGACCCGGACCCGGCGCACCAGCTCGGCGGCGTCCAGTTCCTGCGGCCCGGTCTCCGGGGCGCCCTCGACGACGATCGTGATCTCCCCACGCACCCCCTCGGCGGCCCAGGCCGCCAGTTCCTCCAGGGGACCGCGCCGGACCTCCTCGTAGGTCTTGGTCAGCTCGCGGCAGACGGCGGCCCGGCGCCCGGCGCCGAAGGCCTCGGCCATCGCCGCGAGGGTCTCGGCGAGGCGGTGCGGGGCCTCGAAGTAGACCAGGGTGCGCCGCTCCCCCGCGGCCTCGCCCAGCCGGGCCCGCCGCTCGCCGGCCTTGCGGGGCGGGAAGCCCTCGAAGCAGAAGCGGTCCACGGGCAGGCCGCTGAGGGCGAGCGCGGTCAGCACGGCGGACGGTCCGGGGACGGCCGTCACCCGGATGTCGCGCTCGACGGCCGCCGCGACCAGCCGGTAGCCGGGGTCGGAGACCGAGGGCATCCCGGCGTCGGTGACGAGCAGCACCCGGGCGCCCTCCTCCAGCGCCGTGACCAGCTCCGGGGTGCGGGCCGTCTCGTTGCCCTCGAAGTACGACACGACCCGGGCGGTGGTGGTCACGCCCAGGGACTGGGTGAGCCGGCGCAGCCGCCGGGTGTCCTCGGCGGCGATCACGTCGGCCCCGGCCAGCTCCGCGGAGAGCCGGGGCGGGGCGTCGGCGACGTCACCGATGGGGGTCCCTGCGAGCACGAGTACGCCTGCGGCCGGTCCTGCGGAGCTAGTCACCGCCCCAGTCTCCCACCCGCCGCACACCCGGCCGGGCCTGCCGCGGCACGGCGGCGTACCCCCGGTTGGCCCGGTCCTCAGCACATACACATGCGGCTTCCCTACGATGGCCCGGTGACGAGTGACACCGCGACGCATGCGCACCGGGTCGAGGACGCCCCCAAGGCCGCGGAGGAGCAGAGCCCCTGGCAGCGGCAGCTGCGCCGCTTCGGCTACGTGGACCGCCCGCGCCCCGACGTGCGCGAGCGCCTGGTCCCGCCGTTCCCCGAACCGGGGACACGGGCGTGGGCGGCGCTCGGCGTGGGCCCGGCGACGGCACGCCGGCTGGCCCGCTGGACGGGCTGGGGCGGGCCGCTGCTCGTGGCGTTCTTCGCGGGCCTGCTGCGGTTCTGGAACCTGGGCAGCCCGCACGCGGTGATATTCGACGAGACGTACTACGCGAAGGACGCCTGGTCGCTCCTGCAGTACGGCTACGAGGGCAGCTGGCCCGACAAGGCCAACGACCTGATCCTCGCCACCCCGCCCTCCATCCCGCTCTCCGACGCCCCCTCGTACGTGGTGCACCCGCCGGTCGGCAAGTGGGTGATCGCCTCCGGTGAGTGGATCTTCGGGCTGAACCCCTTCGGCTGGCGCTTCGCGATGGCGGTGCTCGGCACGCTGTCGGTGCTGATGCTCTGCCGGATCGGCCGACGGCTGTTCCGCTCGACCGCGCTGGGCTGCCTCGCGGGCGGCCTGATGGCGGTCGACGGCCTGCACTTCGTGATGAGCCGCGTCGCCCTGCTCGACCTCGTCGTCATGTTCTTCGTGCTGGCCGCCTTCGGCTGCCTGCTGATCGACCGGGACCGCGCACGGGCCCGGCTCGCCGCCGCCCTGCCCGAGGGCCGCCCGGACGACCGCGTCGCCTCCTTCACGTGGCTGGGCGTCCGCCCGTGGCGGATCGCGGCCGGGATCTGCCTGGGCCTGGCCATCGGCACCAAGTGGAACGGCCTGTACGTGCTGGCGCTGTTCGGCGTCCTCACCGTGCTGTGGGACGCCGGCGCCCGCCGCGTGGCGGGTGCCCGCCACCCCCGGCTGACGGCGTTCTGGCTGGACGGGCTGTGGGCGGGCCTGTCCGTGGTCGGCGTCGCCGTCGCCACCTACCTGCTGTCCTGGCTCGGCTGGTTCACCACCGACAAGGGCTACGACCGCGACTGGGCCAAGGGCGACGGCGGCTTCCCCTCCCGGTCCTGGGCGGCGCTGCGCAGCCTGTGGCACTACGAAGCGCAGGTGTACGACTTCCACGTCAACCTGCACTCCCCGCACACCTACCAGTCCAACCCGTGGAGCTGGCTGGTCCTGGGCCGCCCGGTGTCGTACTTCTACGAGTCCCCCAAGCTCGGCGAGGACGGCTGCACCGCGGCCGGCGGCTGCGCCCGCGAGGTGCTCGCCATCGGAACCCCGCTGCTGTGGTGGGCCGGGTGCTTCGCCCTGCTGTACGTCCTGTACCGCTGGATCTTCCGCCGCGACTGGCGCGCCGGGGCGATCGCCTGCGGCATCGCGGCCGGGTACCTCCCGTGGTTCCTCTACCAGGACCGGACGATCTTCCTCTTCTACGCGGTCGTCTTCGTGCCCTTCCTCTGCCTCGCGGTCGCGATGATGCTCGGCGCGATCCTCGGACCCCCCGGCGCGAGCGAACGCCGCCGCATGTGGGGCGCGGTCGGCGCGGGCACGCTGGTGCTGCTGATCGTCTGGAACTTCATCTACTTCTTCCCGCTCTACACCGGGCAGACGATCCCCATGGACGCCTGGCGCGACCGGATGTGGCTGGACACCTGGATCTGACCCGCCCGGCCGCGGGGCCGCTGACCTGCTCGGTGACCGTTTGCAGGGGGACGACCACGGACCTAGCGTGAACCCCGAGGGAATGTCACGTATGTCCGCCCCCGATCGCAACGTGCCCGGTCAGGCGTCGGCGCTCGACAGCGTCGGCGCGGCTCTGGCGGTGGTCGACGCGGAGGGGGTCCTCGTCCGCTGGACCGAGGTCGCGCAGAGGCTGCTGGGGTACGCGGCGGCGGACGTCCTGGGCAGACCGGCCTCGATGCTGCTGGACGGCCCGGAGGGCGGGCCGCGGGGGTTCACGTGGGAGTGGGCCGGTCCGGTCGCGCTGCGGCACCGCGACGGCGGGCGGCTGGACGTGGACCTGCGGGTGACCGGGTTGCCGGGGGCCTCGGGCACGAAGGACTGGCTGGTCGCGACGGCCGGGGTGCCTGCGTCCGTGCTGGAGTCGGCCGCGGAGCTGTGCCCCTTCCCGATGGCGATCTGGGACAGCGACCTGCGCACCGCGTGGCTGAACGACGCCCTGGCCGAGGCGTTCGGCCTCTCCCGGGAGGAGCGCCTGGGCCGGCACCTGGACGAGTCACCGCTCTACGCGAACACCGAGCAGGTCGAGGCCCTGTTGCGCGAGGTCCTGGAGAGCGGCGTCCCGGTGATCGACCGGGAGCTGAGCCAGCTGGACCGGCTGCGGCACCGCGCGTACGCGCTCTCCGTCTTCCGCATCGAGGACGTCCGCCACGGCCGGGCCGGCGTCTGCTCGGTCAACGTGGACGTCACCGAGAGCCGGCGGGCCAGGGACCGCATGACCGTGCTCGGCCGCGCGGCGACCAGCATCGGGACCAACCTGGACGTCCTGCAGACCGCGCAGGACCTCGCCGACCTGCTGGTACCGCTGCTCGCCGACTACGCGACGATCGACCTCGCGGAATCGGTGCGGCTCGGCGACGCCCCGCTCACCCGGCTCGGCCCGCTGGAGGACGGCAACGTCCCCGTCTTCCACCGGGCGGGGATCGCCTCGGTCCACCACGACTTCCGGGAGTCGCTCTACGCACGCGGCAGCCCCGTCTTCGTCCCCCCGCACTCGCCGTTCATCGAGGTGCTGAGCTCCGGCCGGACGTACATGGAGGCGGAGCTGGACACCGAGCCCGGCACGTGGCTGGAGGAGGACCCGCGGCGACTGGAGCGGGTCCTCGACCTCGGGATGCACAGCCTGCTGATCCTGCCGGTCGTCGCGCGGGACGAGATCCTCGGTGTCGCCGTGCTCGTCCGCAGCGAGAACCCCACGCCGTTCGACGAGAACGACCGGACGCTCGCGGAGGAGCTGGTCAGCCGGGCCGCCCTCAGCCTGGACAACGCCCGCCGCTACACGCGCGAGCACACCATGGCCCTGACGCTGCAGCGCAGCCTGCTCCCCCGCAAGCCGAGCGCCGGGTTCTCCCTGGAGACGATCTGGCGCTACCTCCCGGCGGACACGCAGGACGGGGTGGGCGGCGACTGGTTCGACGTGATCCGGCTGTCCGGTGCCCGGGTGGCCCTGGTCGTCGGGGACGTCGTGGGGCACGGGCTCAACGCCGCCGCGGCCATGGGGCGGATCCGCACGGCGGTGAGCACCCTCGCCGGCCTGGACCTGCCCCCCGACCGGCTGCTGTCCGCGCTGGACGACCTCGTCGTCCGGCTGGGTTTCGAGGACTCCGACGAGCCCTCGCCCGCCGCCGGCATCCTCGGCGCCACCTGCCTGTACGCGGTCTACGACCCCACCGACGAGCGCCTGACCATCGCCCGGGCCGGGCATCCGCCGCCGGTGATCATCACCCCGGACGGCACGGCGGGCTTCCCGGAGATCCCCGCCGGCGCGCCGCTGGGCGTGGGACTGCGGTCCTTCCCGTCGGTCGACCTGGAGCTGCCCGCGGGGAGCGTGATCGCCCTGTACACCGACGGGCTCGTGGAGACCCGGGACGGTGACATCGACGACGGCCTGGAGCGCCTGCGGACCGCGCTCAGCCGGCCGCCGGGCACATCGCTGGAGGACCTGTGCACCGCGGTGGTCGACCTGCTGCCCAAGCGCGGACAGGACGACGACGTCGCCCTGCTGCTCGCCAAGACCTGCCGGCTGAGCCCCGACCGGGTGTTCAGCGTGGAGATGCCCGCCGATCCGGCCGCGGTCGGACGGGTGCGGGCCGAGGCGGCCCGGCAGCTGTCCGCCTGGGGGCTGGACCGGCTGCGGGCGGCCGCCGAGCAGATCGTCGCGGAGTTGCTGGCCAACGCCGTCCTGCACGGGGCGGGACCCGTACGGCTGCGGCTCATCCGGCACATGAAGCTGGCCTGCGAGGTCTTCGACGCCGGTCCGGGCCCGCCGCTGCCGCGCCGTCCCGACCCCACGGACGAGGGCGGCCGGGGCATGGTGATCGTCGCGGAGCTGTGCACGCGGTGGGGTGTCCGCAGGACCGCGGAAGGCAAGATCGTCTGGGCGGAGCTGGCCCTCACCGACGAGGAACGGCTGCCCCCCGGGCCGGAACGGTGACCCCGCCGCGCGACGGCCCCGACCGGCGGACTTTCCCGATCGATGGGAAGCGCGTGCCGAAGCTGTGACCCGGTCGACAGCCTCAGGCCCCTCTCCGTCCCGTAGAGTGCGCTTGCATTGCCTCAATTTTGAACATGTTCAGGGGGACCACGGGGAGGGTCGGTGCCATGCGCCGAGGTGTGAAGCTGGGGATCGTCGCCACGCTGACCGCGGGACTGGTGGGGACCGCGGGGTACGGGGCGTACAACATCTACAACGGGCTGGCCGGGGGTGGCGGTCTCTCCACGGAGGCCGCCCCGGTGGAGACCGGGCCGCCGACCGCGGCGGAGGTGAAGAAGACCGCCGCGGACTTCCTGGCCGCGTGGGCCAAGGGGGACACCACCGCGGCGGGGGCCCTCACCAACGACGCGGCGGAGGCCTCCACGGGCCTGTCCGCGTACCGGAAGCAGGCGCACGTCGCCCGCGTACGGCTGACGCCGGGCGCGGCCCAGGGGGCCGTGGTGCCGTTCAAGGTCGTGGCCTCGCTCTCCTACCAGGGCAAGTCCTCCACGTGGACGTACTCCTCGGCCCTCACCGTCTTCCGCGGCGAGACCACCCATCGTCCCCTGGTCGACTGGGAACCCGCGGTGCTGCACCCCAAACTGACGGCGGGTCAGTCGCTGGAGACCGGTGAGGCCGCCTCGCCGCCGGTGGTCGTCGTCGACCGCAACGGCAAGGAGCTGGACGCCGACGACTACCCGTCCCTGGCCTCGGTGCTGCCCCAGCTCCGCGAGCGCTACGGGGCCAAGCTCTCCGGCGGCAAGGCGGGCATCGAGACCTGGGTGAACGGCGCCGACGGCCCCGGGCAGACGCTGCACGTGATCACCCAGGGCACGGCCGCGAAGCTCCCCACCACCTTGGACGCCACGCTCCAGAAGGCCGCCGAGCAGGCGGTCAAGCGCAGCGGCCAGTCCTCGGTCGCGGCGGTCAGGACCGGCACGGGCGAGATCCTCGCCTTCGCCAACAACCCGGCGAGCGACAACAACAACGCCTTCAACGCGCAGGTCGCCCCCGGCTCCACCTTCAAGGTCGTCACCGCGACCGCCCTGCTGGAGAAGGGCGTGTCCCCGGGCACCCCGGCGCCGTGCCCGGCGACCGCGAACTTCGACAACGGCAAGATGTTCCACAACGTGGAGAGCTCCTCCGACCCGTCGGCCACCTTCCAGCGGGACTTCGCGATCTCCTGCAACACCGGCTTCATCAAGCTCGCCGGCCACCTCGACCAGTCCTCGGTCCCCTCGGTCGCCCAGCGCTACTACGGCTTCGGCCGGACCTGGAACGTCGGCGTCCCGGCCTGGGACGGCCGCGTCCCCGGCGGCCCGGGCGACGAGATGACGGAGGAGATGATCGGCCAGGGCCAGATACAGATGAGCCCGCTCAACATGGCCTCCGTCGCCGCCACCGTGCAGAACGGGGTGTTCCGCCAGCCCCGGCTGGTGGCCGCCGACCTGATCGAGGGTCCCCTCGCGAAGGCGGGCAGCGCCCTCCCGTCCGGCGTGCGGAGCAACCTCAAGTCGATGATGCGGCTGACCGCGTCGAGCGGCACCGCCGCCGGCGCGATGCGCGGGGTCTACGGCGACGTCGGCGCCAAGACCGGCTCCGCGGAGGTCGGCGGCCAGGAACAGCCCAACGGGTGGTTCCTCGCCTACCGCGGTGACGTCGCCGCCGCCGGGATGGTCCTGGAGGGCGGGCACGGCGGCGACTCCGCCGGGCCGATCGTGGCCTCGGTGCTGAAGGCCGCCTCGTGACCCGCCCGCAAATGGCTTGGCACCCCGGCCCCGCCGAGCGCTAGCGTGCCGGCCATGTCGACATCAGCTGCAGCCCATCCCCGGTTCGCGGAGGCACTCACCGCGCTGGGGCTCCAGGTACCCGTACGCGCCTTCCCGGACGCGACCCGCACCGCGGCGCAGGCCGCCGCGGCGATCGGCTGCGAGCTCGGCCAGATCGTCAAGTCCCTGATCTTCGCGGCGGACGGCGTCCCGGTGCTGGTGCTGATGGACGGCGCGTCCCGGGTCGACGTGGAGCGGGTCCGCGCCGAACTCGGCGCGAGCGAGGTACGCCGGGCCGACGCGGACCTGGTGCGCGAGACCACGGGGTACGCCATCGGCGGCGTACCCCCCTTCGGGCACCGGACCCGCACCACCGTCCTCGCCGACCGGGGGCTGCTGGCGCACGGCACCGTGTGGGCGGCCGCCGGCACCCCGCACACCGTCTTCCCCATGGCACCCGCCGAACTGGTCGGGCACGCCGGGGCGACCCTCGCCGACGTCCGCGAACGCACCGCGTGACGCCCCTGATAGCGACGGCCGTCCTGCTCGCGGCGGTCACCCACGCGGCGTGGAACGCCATCGCCCACGGCATCAAGGACCAGCTCGTCGCGTTCACCCTCGTCGGGGGCGGCGGAGCGATCTGCGGCGCGGCGATCGCCGGGTTCGCACCGCTGCCCGCGGGGGACGCCTGGCCCTACCTGATCGTGTCGGTGGGGATCCACATGGCGTACATGTACCTGCTGATGAAGTCCTTCACGCTGGGGGACTTCGGGCAGGTGTACCCCATCGCGCGCGGTGTCGCCCCCATGGTCGTGACGCTGCTGGCGGCGGTCTTCGTGGGCGAGGTGCCGGACGCCCTGCAGACCGCGGGCGTCCTCGTCGCCTCCGCCGGGCTCGGCGGGGCCGCCCTGTGGGGCATGCGCGGCCGCGGCAAGGACTGGCCGGCGGTGGGCGCGGCCGTGGGCACCGGCCTGACCATCGCGGCGTACACCGTGGTCGACGGGGTCGGCGTCCGCGCGTCCGGCACCGCCCTGGGCTACGTCGCCTGGCTCCTGCTCATCCAGGGTGTCCTGCTCGTGTGCTGCGCCCTCGCGGTGCGCCGCGCCGCGCTCCCCGCGCAACTGCGCCCGGTCGCCGCCCGCGGGCTGCTCGGCGGGGCGCTGTCCATGTCCGCGTACGGCCTCGTCCTGTGGGCCCAGACGCGGGGCGCCCTCGCGCCGATCGCCGCCCTCCGGGAGACCTCCATCATCGCGGGGGCGGTCATCGGGGCGGTCTTCTTCAAGGAGCGGCTGGGGCGCCCGCGCATCGTCGCGGCGCTTGTGGTTGTGGCCGGGATCGGGCTCATGCTTCACGTGTGACGGCGCGTTCGTCTGCGGCCCGGTGGTTGTGTGCGGGTTGTTTGCGCCTGCGGCGGGCGTCCACCCGCCCTCCCGCCCGATTGCCCGGCGCGGTCAGTGCGGGCCTCGCACCGTGTGCCTGGGTCGGGGCCGCGCCGGCGCACGTCCTCAGCGCTCGCGGTTTACCCCGACATCGTTCGGCGCCGGGTTCGCCGCTCGTCGCTTCCGGGCGCACCCCGCCACACCCCCTCCCGATGTCGCGGCGCATGACGGCCGGTGGGGGGTGAGTGGGGCACTTGCGGCAACCCCGGACCGCCTCCTCACCCCCCCCCGGCCGTTAGTCGCCTACACGGCAGGAGGGGGTGTGGCGGGGTGCCCCCATGGGGGTCCCCCCGGCCGAAGGCTGGGGGCGTACCCCGGCGCGGCACCGACCCACAACGAACGCGCGAGGCGGTCACTAACCGCGCCGGGCAATCGGGCGGGAGGGTGGGGGAGAAACCGCAACAGCAACACACAACGGCGCCGCACACAGACACCGGGCCCCACAGAGCGCACCCCGGGCATCAATCCAGCGCCGCGCGGAAGCCGGACCCGTTGACGAGGATGCCCCCGTCGACGGGGAGCGTGAGGCCCGTGATCCAGGACGCGTCCCGGGAGGCGAGGAACGCGACGGCCGCCGCGATGTCGTCGGGCTCGCCGACCCGCCCGAGGGGGTACACCCCGGCGAGGCGGTCGAGGGCCTCGTCGCGCCCCGCCCACGCGGGCGTCCGCACCGTGCCGGGGGCGACGAGGTTGACCCGGACGCCGCGCGGGGCGGCGTGCACGGCCAGCGTGCGGGTCAGCGAGGCGAGGCCCGCCTTGGCGGCGCTGTAGGCGTGGTTGCCGAAGTTCATGTGCCCGTTGACGGAGCCGATGCTGACGATCGCCCCGCGCCCGCCCGCCTCCGCCAGCAGCGGAAGCGCCGCGCGGGCGCAGCGCATGGCCCCGGTGAGGGTGACCTCGAGGTCCTCGTACCACTCCGCGTCGGGGATGTCCTCGAACCGCGGCGGGTCCACGTGGCAGGCGTAGGCGTTGTTGACGAGCACGTCGAGCCGCCCGAAGCGCTCGGCGGCGTACGCCATGGCGGCGTCCACCGCGGCCTGGTCGACGACGTCGCACGCCACCGCCGCGGCCCGGCCGCCGGTCTCCTTGCCGAGGGCCTCCGCCGTCGCGGCGGCGCGCTCCCCGTCCAGGTCGGCCAGCAGGACGTCCGCGCCCTCGGACATCAGGCGCCGGGCGGTCGCCGCGCCGATGCCCTGGGCACCTCCGGTGACGACGGCGACGTGTCCCTCGAACCTGCGCATGGCGTCATCCCCGGCCGGCGAGCGATGTCGAGAGGCGCTGCCCTCTCGCCTCCTTACTCGCGCGTAGCGTAACGTGCCTGCACACCAAAGGGGAGCGGAAAGGCACACCATGGCGCTGGACGCGGACGTCATCGTCGTCGGAGCGGGGCTGGCGGGTCTGGTCGCGACGGCCGAGCTGGCCGACGCGGGCCGCAAGGTCCTCCTGCTCGACCAGGAGCCGGAGGGCAACCTCGGCGGCCAGGCGTTCTGGTCCTTCGGCGGGCTGTTCCTCGTCGACTCCCCCGAGCAGCGCCGGATGCGGATCAAGGACAGCCGCGAACTCGCCCTGCAGGACTGGATGGGGACCGCCGGCTTCGACCGTGCCGAGGACCACTGGCCGCGCAAGTGGGCCGAGGCGTACGTGGACTTCGCCGCCGGCGAGAAGCGGTCCTGGCTGCACGCGCAGGGGATACGGTTCTTCCCGGTGGTCGGCTGGGCGGAGCGCGGGGGCTACCTCGCCACCGGGCACGGCAACTCGGTGCCCCGCTTCCACATCACCTGGGGCACCGGGCCGGGCGTCGTGGCGCCGTTCGTCCGCCGGGTGCGGGAGGCGGTGGCCAAGGGCCTGGTGGAGCTGCGTTTCCGGCACCGCGTGACGGCGCTGACGACGACGGGCGACACGGTGGACGGCGTGGCGGGCGAGGTCCTGGTGGACAGCGACGCCGAGCGCGGCCAGGCGAGTTCGCGGGAGATCCGCGCGGAGTTCCAGCTCAGGGCGCAGGCGGTGGTCGTCACCTCGGGCGGCATCGGCGGCAACCACGACCTGGTGCGCAAGGCCTGGCCGGAGCGGCTGGGCACGCCGCCGCGCAAGCTGCTGTCGGGCGTACCGGCGCACGTGGACGGCCTGATGCTGGGGATCGCCGAGGCGGCCGGGGCGCACCTGATCAACGGCGACCGGATGTGGCACTACACCGAGGGCATCGAGAACTGGAACCCGATCTGGGGCAGGCACGGCATCCGCATCCTGCCGGGGCCGTCCTCCCTGTGGCTGGACGCGACCGGCAGGCGCCTGCCGGTGCCGCTCTTCCCGGGCTTCGACACGCTGGGGACGCTGGAGCACATCATGCGCTCCGGGCACGAGTACACGTGGTTCGTCCTCACCCAGAAGATCATCGAGAAGGAGTTCGCGCTGTCGGGCTCCGAGCAGAACCCGGACCTGACCGGCAAGAGCGTGCGCGACGTGCTCAAGCGCGCGCTGCCGGGGGCCCCGGGCCCGGTCGAGGCGTTCAAGGAGCACGGCGTCGACTTCGTCGTCGAGGACGACCTGGCGGCGCTGGTGCGCGGCATGAACGCGATCACCAAGGACGACCTGATCGACGAGACCGCGCTGCGCCGCGAGATCGAGGCCCGCGACCGCGAGATCACCAACACCTTCACCAAGGACCTGCAGGTCACCGCGATCCGCGGGGCCCGCAACTACATCGGCGACAAGCTGATCCGCACCGCGGCGCCGCACCGGTTGCTGGACCCGAAGGCGGGCCCGCTGATCGCCGTGCGGCTGAACATCCTGACCCGCAAGTCGCTCGGCGGGATGGCGACCGACCTGGACGCCCGGGTGCTGCGCGCCGACGGCGAGCCGCTGCCCGGGCTGTACTCGGCGGGTGAGGCGGCCGGCTTCGGCGGCGGCGGGGTGCACGGCTACCGCTCGCTGGAGGGGACCTTCCTCGGCGGCTGCATCTTCTCCGGCCGTACGGCGGGCCGCGCGGCGGCGAAGGCGACCGCCTGACCGCTCCCCGGGACACCCCTTCGCGCTGCCGCGCCGTGCCGACCCCGGTCCGGACCGGTCGCGGGCGGGAGGCACCATGGGAGGAGCAACAACGGCGGCGCATGGTGGGAGCACGGGCTGTGGTGGACGTCCACGGGGCAGTGACGGAAGGCTTCGAGCCGGTCCGGGAGGCCTTCGTCCGGAACTTCGAGGAGCGGGGCGAGCGCGGCGCGG
Source organism: Streptomyces sp. NPDC059718 (assembly GCF_042733315.1). Classification (NCBI taxonomy): domain Bacteria; kingdom Bacillati; phylum Actinomycetota; class Actinomycetes; order Kitasatosporales; family Streptomycetaceae; genus Streptomyces; species Streptomyces sp. NPDC059718. Next base: position 88,583 of record NZ_JBHWGA010000013.1, on the reverse strand, counting down.
CCGTGGCGCTGTACCGAGACGGCCGCAAGGTCGTGGACCTGTGGGCGGGCTCCGCCGACGGGGACGGGGCCGGGGGCGCGCCCTGGGCGCAGGACACCGCGCAGGTGGTGCGCTCGGCGACGAAGGGCGTGGCCGCGGCGTGCCTGCTCCTGCTGCACCAGCGGGGCCAGCTGGACCTGGACGCGCCCGTCGGCACGTACTGGCCCGAGTTCAAGACCGCCGGCAAGGAGCGGGTCACGTTCCGCGACGCCCTGGCGCACCGGGCCGGTGTGCCGGCGCTGGACACCCCGCTGAGCCCGGGCCAGGCGCAGGACGGCAGCAGCGGACCGCGGGCGCTCGCGGCCCAGGCCCCGTTCTGGGCGCCGGGGACGGACCACGGCTACCACGCGCAGACCTACAGCTGGCTGATCGGCGAGCTGGTGCAGCGGGCGAGCGGCGGCCGGTCCATAGGGCGCTACGTGGCGGAGGAGATCGCCCGCCCGCTCGGCCTGGACCTGTGGGTCGGGCTGCCCGCGGGCGAGGAGCGCCGCGTCGGGCGGATCGCCGCCGTGGAGACCCCGCCGCCGCCGGCCGCGGCCGGGCTGCGGGCGCGACCCAAGCGGAACGTGACCGAGGCGTACGAGGACCCGTCGTCGCTGACCCGGCGCGCGTTCGGCACGATCGACCCGCTGCCGGACGAGAACGACCCCGCGTACCACGCGGCGCAGCTGCCGGCCTCCGGCGGGATCGCCACCGCGCGCTCGCTGGCCCGCTTCTACGCCGCGCTGATCGGGGAGGTCGAGGGCCCCGGGGCGCGGCTCTTCGCCCCGGCGACGCTCACCTCGGCACGCACCCCGGAGTCGGAGGGCCCGGACCGCGTGCTGGTGGTGAACACCCGCTTCGGCCTGGGCTTCATGCTGCACGGCCCGGCCGCCCCGCTGCTGTCCCCCGGCTCCTTCGGCCACCCCGGCCGCGGCGGGTCGCTGGGCTTCGCGGACCCCGGCGAGGGCGTGGCCTTCGGATACGTCACCAACGGCATGCAGAAGAACGTCACCGCCGATCCCCGTGCCCAGGCACTGGTCCGCGCGGTGCGGGAGTGCCTGCGCTGACGCGGACCGGAAAAGTTGCCCGGGCTCCGGGAGCCGCGAACGATGGATGAGTGAGCGACGCCGCATACCTCCGGTTTCCGCATGTTCACGGCGAGCGGCTCTGTTTCGTCGCCGAGGACGACATCTGGGTCGCGCCCCTGGACGAGGGGCGCGCGTGGCGGGTGACGGCCGACCGGATCCGGGTCGGGCATCCGCGCTTCTCGCCCGACGGCTCCGTGATCGCCTTCAACAGCTGGCGTTCCCTCGACCCCGAGGTGTACGTCGCGCCGGTCGAGGGCGGCCCGGCCCGCCGGCTGACCTACTGGGGCAGCACCGACACGCGCGTGCGCTCCTGGGCGCCGGACGGCCGGATCCTGGCGGTCTCGTCGCACGGCGAGCCGTTCTCGCACTACACGTGGGCCTACGCGATCCCCGACGAGGGCGGCCCGGGCAGCCGTCTGCCCTGGGGCCCGGTGTCGGACATCGCCGTGGACGACAGCGCCGAGGGCGAGCACCGGACGCTGCTGCTGACGGCGACCGCGCCGCACGAACCGGCCTCGTGGAAGCGGTACCGGGGCGGGGCGACGGGGCGGCTGTGGCTGCAGTGCCGGCGGCTGGTGCCGGAGGTCGACGGCCACCTGGAGTCGCCGATGTTCGTGGCGGGGCGCATCGCCTTCCTCTCCGACCACGAGGGCGTCGGCAACCTGTACTCCTGCCTGCCGGACGGCACGGACCTGCGGCGGCACACCGACCACGCCGACTTCTACGCCCGCAGCGCCGCGACCGACGGCACGCGCGTGGTCTACCAGTGCGCGGGTGAGGTGTGGCTGGTCGACGACCTCGGCCCGGGGTCGGTGCCGCGCCGCGTCGCGGTCGACCTCGGCGGCCCGCGGGCCGGCCGGCGCCCGTACCAGGTCCCGGCCTCGGCGTATCTGGACGGGCTGGCCGTGGACCGCACCGGCCGCGCCAGCGCGGTGTGCGTGCGCGGCAGCCTGTACTGGCTCACCCACCGCGACGGGCCCGCGCGCACCATCTCCGACGTGCCCGGGTCGCGGGTCCGGCTGCCGGTCATGCTGGGCGACACCGGGCGGATCGCCTTCGTCACCGACGCCGAGGGCGAGGACGCCATCGAGATCGCCGCGCTGCCGGGCCGCCCCGCGGCGCTGGCCGCGGCCGACATCGCCGACGCCGACGACGCCGTCGCGCAGGCGTTGCGGGCCACGGAGGAGGAGGCCGCGGAGGAGGAAACGGCGGAGGACGCGGCGTCCGCCGAGGGGCAGACGCTGCCGCGGCCCCCGTGCCGCAGCGGCGGCACACGGCTGGCGTGCGGACTGCTCGGCCGCGTCCACGAACTGGTGCCCTCGCCCGACGGCCAGATCCTCGCCGTCGCCTCCCACGACGGGCGGCTGCTCATGGTCGACGCGGAGTCGGGCGTCGTGGCCGAGCTCGTCCGCTCCACCAACGGCCCCGTCCGTGACCTGGCCTTCTCCCCGGACTCCAACTGGATCGCCTGGTCCCACCCGGTCATCGGCCGTTCGCTGCGGAAGATCCGGATCGCCCGGCTCAGCCCGGATCCGGAGACCGGCAAGCACACCCTCATCGACGTCACCAACGGCCGTTTCGAGGACGAGCAGCCGGTCTTCACCCGTGACGGGCGCTACCTGGCCTTCCTGTCCTGGCGCGGCTTCGACCCGGTGTACGACGTGCACACCGGCGACCTGTCCTTCCCGCTGGGATGCCGCCCGCACCTGGTACCGCTGCACTCGGCGACGCCCTCGCCCTTCGCGCTGCCCGTGGAGGGCCGCCCGCCGGGGGGCGGGCTGGACCCGACCGGCTTCGCCGAGGGGCCGCTGGCGGTGGAGGCGGCCGGGCTGCCGATGCGGGTGACGCCCTTCCCGGTGCCCGCCTCCAAGTACAGCTCGCTGGAGGCGGTCAGGGGCGGGCTGACCTGGCTGCGCTGGCCGATCTCCGGCGCGCTCGGCGAGACCTTCGTCAATCCGACCGACCCCTCCGCCCGCCCCACGCTGGAGTACTTCGGCCTGGCCAAGTCCAAGCGGGTCGAGCTGGTGCGGCACATGGACTGGTACCGGGTCAGCGGCGACGGCACGCAGCTGGTGGTCTTCGACGAGGGCGACCTGACCGTGGTCCCGGCGTACGAGCCGGGCGACCTGGACTCCACCGTCTACATCGACATGCGCCGGATCCTGCACGAGGCGAACCCGCCCGCCGAGTGGCGGCAGGCGTTCGACGAGGCCGGGCGGATCATCCGCGACTACTTCTGGGCGCCGGACATGTGCGGCATCGACTGGCCGGCGATCCTCGACCAGTACCGTCCGCTGGTCGAACGGGTCGCCACCCCGGACGAGTTCGCCGACCTGCAGCGCGAGGTCCTGGGCGAACTGGGCACCTCGCACGCGTACGTGGCGCCCGCCCGCCGCAGCGAGGGGCCGCCGCACTACCAGCGGCCGATCGGGCTGCTCGGGATCAACTTCGTCCACACCAAGGACGGCCGGTGGGTGCTCGCGCGCATCCTGCCCGGCGAGTCCTCGGACTCCAAGGCCCGTTCGCCGCTGGCCGGCACCGGCGTCCTGGAGGGCGCGACGCTCACCCACGTCGACGGCCGTGCCGTCGACCCGGTCGCCGGACCCGGTCCGCTGCTGTCGGCCGCGGGCGGCACCACGGTGGAGCTGACCTTCACCCCGCCCGACGGCGGACATCCGCGCCGGGTCGCGGTGGTGCCGCTGGTGGACGAACGGCCGCTGCGCTACCAGGACTGGGTGGCCAAACGACGCGCGGTCGTCCGGGCGTTGAGCGAGGGCAGGTGCGGCTACCTGCACATCCCCGACCTGGGGGGCTCGGGCTGGGCGCAGTTCAACCGCGACCTGCGCATCGAGATCGTGCATCCGGCGCTCATCGTCGACGTGCGCGGCAACGCGGGCGGCAACATCAGCGACCTGGTGGTGGAGAGCCTGACCCGCAAGATCCTCGGCTGGGACCACACCCGGCACGCGCAGCCGGTGAGTTACTTGGGCAACGCCCCGCGCGGGCCGATCGTGGCGCTGGCGGACGAGGCGACGGCCTCCGACGGCGACATGATCACCGCCACGTTCCGGCTGCTGGGCATCGGCCCGGTGGTGGGCCACCGCACCTGGGGCGGCGTGGTCGGCATGACCGGCCGGCACCGGCTGGGCGACGGCACGGTGATCACGGTGCCGATGAACGCCGCCTGGTTCGAGGCCTACGGCTGGTCGGTGGAGAACTACGGCGTGGAGCCGGACATCCCGATCATCCGCACGCCGCTGGACTGGGCGGAGGGCCGCCGCACCGACCTGGAGGTCGCCGTGCAGACGGCACTTGACCTGCTGGAGAAGCACCCGGCCTCCACGCCGCCCGATCTGTCCGACCGCCCGGACCGGCGTCGGCCCCCGCTCCCCCCGCGTCCCTGAGTCCCTCCCCGTCGGGGACGACGGAAGGGGCGCGCCCTGAACGGGCGCGCCCCTCCACGCTCACGCCTGGACCACGCGGGTCAGCTGTCCCGGTCCTGCCGCTCGTCGATCTCCTCCAGCGAACGCTGGCGGTCGCCCTTGGGCATCGACTGCGGGGACGTCCTGGACGGCTGGCCGTGGCCGGGCTCGCGGTGCTGCTGCTTGCCCTGCTGGCGCATCGGCTCGCCTGCCGGGCCCTGAGCGCGCTCGCGGGTCTGGCCGATGCGCTCCTGGGTCTGGGGCTGAGCCTGCGGGCGGTTCTGCTGCCCGGCCTTGTTTCGCGTGGGGTCGTTCTTGCCCATGATCACTCCTTCGTGATGTATGGAATGGGCCTCGACCAGGCTGACACGGCCGGACACAGTACGCACTTCGGACGAACGCGTTCCGTGAACAGCGCTGGTCAGACGGGCCCTTCCGACCGGGCCCGCTCGTCCGCGGCGCCGCCGCGCCCGACGAGTCCGTGCCGGATGCCGCCCGCGGCGGCGATCCTCGGTTCCAGACGGCGCATTTCGCGCCGCCCCAGGGCACCCCCGATCAGGCCCGGCAAGTACCCGCGCACGGACTGCATTCCGCGCAGCCACCACTGGGCGTAGACGTGCGGCGAGCGGCGGGCGATCCCGTCCGCGATGCGCTCGACCGCCGGCTCCAGCGGGTAGGTGCGGTTGGCCGGCCAGGGCAGCCGTGCGCGGGCCTCGCGCATCACGTCGTCCTCGTCCGCGCCGCGCACCATGTCGGTGTCGGTCCAGCTCAGGTACCCCACACCGACCTTGACGCCCTTGACGCCGACTTCCGCGCGCAGGCAGTGCGCGAAGGACTCCACCCCCGCCTTGCTCGCGCAGTACGCGGTCATCAGCGGCGCCGGGGTGATCGCGGCGAGCGAGGCGATCTGCAGCAGGTAGCCGCGCGAGGCGAGCAGGGCGGGCAGGAAGGCCCGGGCGGTGACCACGCTGCCCAGCAGGTTGACCTGGATGACGCGTTCGAAGTCGGCGGGGTCCACGTCCAGGAACGGACCGCCGGTCGCCACACCGGCGTTGGCGACCACGACGTCGACGCGGCCGTAGCGCTCCACGACCTCCCCGGCCACGCGGGCCATGGCCTCCCGGTCGGTGACGTCGGCCGTCCAGTACCCGGTGTCGGGGCCGATCTCCGCGGCGACGCGCTTGAGTTCATCCGGCTCCAGCCCCACCAGCGCCAACCGGGCGCCGCGCGCGGCGAGTTCACGGGCCAGCAGCGCCCCCACCCCACGGGCGGCGCCGGTCACCACCGCGACCTGCCCGTTCAGCGACCTGCTCATGCCGTCTCCTCCTTGACCTGGGCCCCGGGCCGAAGGTGGTCCTCGACGAGGGTGCGTACGACGCCCGCCACCGCGGCCGGTGCCTCCAGCGGCGTCATGTGGCCGAGGCCCGGCAGTTCGGTGAGCCCGGCGAACCGCGAGAGCCGGGCGGCCATGCCGTGCGCGTGCGCCGGCGGGGTGAGCTTGTCGGCGCCGCCCACGAGCACGGCGGTGGGCGCGCGCAGCGCGCAGACGCCCGCGTCCAGGTCGAGCCCGGCCAGCACCCGGCCCCACTCCGCGCGCTGCCGGCGCCCGCAGGCGTGCACGATGCGGGCGGTGGCGGCCACCAGCTCCTTGCTCGACGCCGCGCCCAGGATCCCGTACTTGAGCGCGGCCCGGGTCACCGCGGACTGCGGGCCGAGCGGCGCCGAACTGACCAGCAGGAAGCGGTGGAATGCGTCGCGCACCCGCTTGCTGCGCACCCGCGGGGGCAGCACCGCCGCCTCGGCGAGCAGCCGTCCGCTGCCGGTGCTGGCCAGCAGGACCGCGGCCGTGCGGGTCTGCACGGCGGCTCGGTCGCCGGCCGCCATCGCGGTCATCCCGCCCATGGAGTGGCCGACCAGCACCACCTTCTCGTCGCCCTCGACGACGGCCTCCAGGACCGCGGTGAGGTCGTCGGCGAGCGCGCCGGTGCCGTAGCCGCCGCGGCGCGGGGTCCCGCTGGCGCCGTGGCCGCGCTGGTCGTACGCCACGACCCGGTACTCCCCGGCGAGTTCGTGGATGAGCGGGGCCCAGAAGAGGGTCCTGCAGGTCCAGCCGTGGATCAGCACCACGGTGGGCGCCGTGCCGGCCTCGGGGCCGTACTCCTCCACGTGGATCGAGGTGCCGTCCTCGGACCGCACGGAGTGCGTGCGGCGGGCGGCCGGGAGGTCGAAGACGGACGCGGTCACGAGGCCACCTCCACGCGCTCCGGGCGCTCCCCCGGGGCACCGGCGGGCACGATCTCGTACTCCTGGAGTTCCAGCCGGCGCGTGGCGCGCCGGAACTCCGCGGTCGTCCCGGGCCAGACGGTGGTGTTGCGGCCGCGGTCGTCCAGGTACCAGCTGACGCAACCCCCGGTGTTCCAGACCGTACGCGCCATGCGGCGCTGCAGTTCCTCGTTCCAGGACCGCACGGCCTCCGGACGGGCGTCGAACGCGGCGGCGCCGGCGGTGTCCAGGGCGCGCAGGTACGCGGCGACGTAGTTCAGCGAGGACTCGATCATCAGGATCATCGAGCTGTTCCCGAGGCCCGTGTTGGGTCCGATGACGAACAGCAGGTTGGGGAAGCCGTCGACGGTGCAGCCGCGCAGCGCGGCCATGCCGTCCTTCCAGTGCTCGGTCAGCGAGCGGCCGTCGGCGCCGAACACCCGCTCGCCGATGGGCATGTCGGTGACGTGGAAGCCGGTGCCGAAGACGATGGCGTCGGCCTCGCGCTCGGTGCCGTCGGCCATGACGAGGGTCGAGCCGCGCACCTCCTCCAGCGCGGAGGCGACGACCTCGGTGTTGGGCCGCGCGAGCGCCGGGTAGTAGTCGTTCGACAGCAGGATGCGCTTGCAGCCGATCCGGTAGTCGGGGGTCAGCTTGGCCCGCAGCGCCGGGTCCTTGACGGCCTTGCGCAGGTGCGAGGCCGCCATGGCCTGGGCGCCGCGCATCATCGCCGGGCGTTTGGTGAACGCGCCGACCTGGAACTCGCGGATCAGCCAGAGCAGTCCGCGCCGCGCCCTGGCGGTGGCCGGCACCTTGCCGTGCAGCCACTGCTCGGCCCGGCTGATCCCGCGGTCCATGCGCGGCATCACCCACGGGGGCGTCCGCTGCACCACGGTCAGGCGCTCCACCTCGGGCTGGATCGCGGGCACGATCTGGATCGCGGAGGCCCCGGTGCCGACCATGGCGACCCGCTTGCCCTTGAGGTCGAATTCGTGGTCCCACTGCGAGGAGTGGAAGACCTTCCCCGGGAAGGCGTCGAGACCGGGGACGTCCGGCAGCTTGGGGTCGGACAGCGGCCCGGTGGCCGAGACCACGACGTCGGCGGTGAGTTCGCCGCGGGAGGTGGTGATGCGCCAGTGCCGGGCGCCGGCCTCCCAGCGGGCCTCGGTGACCTCCGTGCCGAGGCGCAGGTGCGGGCGGAGGCCGAAGGTGTCCGCGACCCTTTCCAGGTAGGCCCGGATGTGCGGCTGGCCGGAGAAGGTGCGCGGCCACTGCGGGTTGGGCGCGAAGGAGAACGAGTACAGGTGCGAGGGCACGTCGCAGGCACACCCCGGGTAGCTGTTGTCCCGCCACGTCCCGCCGACGGAGTCCCGGCGCTCCAGGACGACGAAGTCGGTGATCCCCTCGCGTCGCAGCCGTACGGCGGCACCGAGCCCGCCGAACCCCGATCCGATCACCGCAACCCGCACGTGTTCGCTGTGTCCGGCCATACCGCCGCCTCTCGGTGCCGCCCCTGCCGAATCGCGCCAGTGTTCACTGGCACGGTCCGGAGCGTAGACCAGAAGGCGTTACCAGCGGTAGAGGGCGGGCCGCGCGATGTGTCGCGCACACCGCATAGGCTGATCGGCGTGGCGACGCACGAGCGCGAGTACCGGATGGACGAGTTGGCCGAAGCGGCCGGTGTCCCGGTGCGTACCGTCCGCTTCTACCGGGAGCGCAAGCTGCTCCCGGCGCCGCGCCGCGAGGGCCGGATCACCTGGTACAACGACCACCACCTGGCCCGGCTGCGGACCATCACGGCGCTGCTGGAGCGGGGCCACACCCTCGGCGGCATCGCCGAGCTGATGGACGCCTGGGAGAGCGGCCGCCGCGACGTCGGCGAACTGCTCGGCCTGGACCCGGGACTGCCCACCCGCTGGTCGGAGGAGGAGCCGCTGCGGCTCACCCCGGAGGGCCTCGCCGACCACTACGGCGACCAGGCCACCGCGGAGAACCTGGCCACCGCCCTGGACATCGGCTACCTCGCCGTGGACGGCGACGACGTCGTCCACGTCAGCCGCCGGCTGCTGGAGGCCTCGGCCGCACTGGTCCGGGAGGGCGTCCCGCTCGCCGAGGTGCTCGCCGCCGGCCGCGCCATGCGGGGCCGCATGGACCTGCTCGCCGAGCTCTTCGTCGAGCTGGCCCGCACCTACGTCCTGCCGGACGCGGAGGCCGACCTGCAGTCCGGCGACACCACCCGGCTGAGCGAGGCGATCGCCCGGCTGCGCCCCCTGGTGCAGGCCGTCGTCGAGGCGGAGCTCGCCCTGGCGATCGACCGCAGGCTGCGCGAGGAGCTCAAGCGGTAGCGGACGCCCGCGCATAGCCCGTACGGGCGTTGTGGCCGGGCGGCACCGGCGGGCCCGCGCGAGGGTGGAGCCATGGCCGTCACCGTCCCCACCGCCGGCCGGCCGCCCGCCCTGAGCCGCCGCCAGACCAACGTCGTCTTCGTGACGATCGTGCTCGGCCTGCTGCTGGCGGCCCTGGACCAGACGATCGTCTCCACCGCGCTCCCGACGATCGTCGCGGACCTCGGCGGCGCCGGGCACATGGCCTGGGTGGTCACGGCCTACCTGCTGGCGGAGACCGTCTCCACCGTGCTGGTCGGCAAGTTCGGCGACCTGTTCGGCCGCAAGGTCGTCTTCCAGGTCAGCGCGGTCGTCTTCGTCGCCGGCTCGGTCTTCGCGGGCGCCGCCACCAGCATGCTCATGCTGATCGCCGCCCGCGCCGTCCAAGGGATCGGCGGCGGCGGGCTCATGGTCACGGCGATGGCCCTGATCGCCGACGTCATCCCGCTGCGCGAGCGCGGCAAGTACCAGGGCGCGCTGGGCGCGGTCTTCGGGGTCACGACGGTCGTCGGCCCGACCCTGGGCGGTCTGTTCACCGACCACGCCACCTGGCGCTGGTGCTTCTACGTCAACGTCCCCGTCGCGATCGTGATGGTCGTGATGGCCGCCCGTACCGTCCCCGTCGTCCGGGCCGCCGTCCGCCCCGTCGTCGACTACGCGGGCATCGCGCTGGTCGCCCTGGGCGCCTCGGGACTGGTGCTCGCCCTGGAGTGGGGCGGCAGCCAGTACGCCTGGGACTCCGCCGTCGTGGTCGGGCTGTTCGCCTCCTCGGCCGTACTGCTGACCGCGTTCGTCCTGGTCGAACTGCGCGCGAGGGAGCCGATGCTCCCCATGCACCTGTTCCGCAACCCGGTCTTCGTCGTGTGCTCGCTGCTCAGCTTCATCGTCGGCTTCGCGCTGCTGGGCGCGCTCACCTACCTGCCGACCTACCTCCAGTTCGTCGACGGGGTCTCCGCCACCGAGTCCGGGGTCCGCACCCTCCCGCTCGTCGCCGGACTGCTCGGCACGTCCGTGGCCTCCGGCACCGTCATCGGCCGCACCGGGCGCTACAAGGCCTTCCCCATCGCGGGCACCGCCGTCATGGCGCTCGGCCTGTACCTGATGTCCACCATGGACCGGGCCACCGGGCCGTGGCTGGAATCCCTGTACATGCTCGTCTTCGGCCTCGGCATCGGCCTGGCCATGCAGGTCCTGACCATCGCCGTCCAGAACACCGTCGCGTACGCGGAACTGGGCACCGCCACCTCCGGGGTGACCTTCTTCCGCACCCTCGGCAGCGCCTTCGGCACCGCCGTCTTCGGCACCCTGTACGGCAACCGGCTCGGCCCCGCCCTGTCCGCCGCCCTCGCCGAGGTGCCCGGCGTCCCTGCCGCCGCGGCCCAGGACCCGCAGGCCCTGCGGGCGCTCCCGCCCGACCGGGCCGCCCCGATCGTCGACGCCTACGCCGACACCGTCCAGCACGTCTTCCTGTGGGTCGCCCCGGTGGCCCTGGCCGGTTTCGTCATCGCCTGGTTCCTCAAGGAGGTGCCGCTGCGCGACAGCGCCCGCGCCGGCGCCTCGGACATGGGCGAGGGCTTCTCCGCCCCCGACTCCCCCGACGCCGTCGTCCAGCTGGAGCGGGCGGTCGCGGGCGTCATGCGCCGCGAACACGCCGCGGAGCCCGCCGTCGCCCTGCGCATCCTGGCCGACTCCGGCTCCCCGCTCACCCCGGGCGAGGCCTGGGCGCTCGGGCAGATCCACTGGCGCGACCGCTTCCAGGGCGGCGCCTCCCTGGACGCCATCGCCCGCGCCCACCACATGCCCGGCGAGGTCCTCGAACCCGCCTTCGCCAAGGTGGCCCGCGGCGGCTGGGCCCGCGTGGACGGCGGCGTCCTCACGCTCACCGCGGCCGGGCGGGCCCAGCTCGACCTCCTCGCCGCGGCCTGGCGCCGCTGGCTGGACTCCCGGCTCGACGACTGGACGGTCGCCGACCCCGCCGACCGTGCCCTGATGGACCGCGCCGTCGACAGCCTCGCCCGCAAACTCCTGGAGGAGAGCGAGGACGACCGCCACCCCGCGCCCGTGTAGGGGCCGGTCCGTGGGGCGAAGGAGTCGCCGCGCATCCGTAGGGTGGTCGTATGACGCTCGATCTCGATGCCTATCTCGCCCGCATCGGCTGGGCCGGGGAACGCCGCCCCACGGCGGAGGTGCTGCGGTCCGTGCACCGCGCCCACATGCTGGGCATCCCGTTCGAGAACCTCGACCCCGTCCTGGGCCGGGCGCCCTCGCTCGCGCTGCCCGACCTGGAGGCCAAGCTCGTCCACGGCCGGCGCGGCGGCTACTGCTACGAGCACAACACCCTGTTCGCCGCCGCGCTCACCGCCCTCGGGTTCCGGGTCACGCTGCTCACCGCGCGCGTGCTGGTGGGGGCGAAGCCGGGGGACGTCCGCCCCCGTACGCACATGCTCATGCTCGCCGAGGTGCCCGGCGAGCCGGTGCCGTACGTGAGCGACGTCGGCTTCGGCAGCATCGGCGCCCTGCTGGAGCCGTTGCCGCTGGTGGCGGACGTGGAGCTGCACGACGCGCCGCGCCGCCACCGGCTGGTCCACGCGCCGCACGACGGGCCGCTGGAACTGTGGAAGCTCCAGGCGAACCCGCCCGGCGCCGGTGACGACGGCTGGGAGGACCAGTACGCCTTCACGGTGGAGCCCTTCCGGGCCCCCGACTACGAGGTCATCAACTGGCACGTGGCGACCAACCCGCGCTCCCCCTTCTCCCGCGGCGTCTACGCCCAGCGCACCACCGGCGAGGCGCACCTGTCCCTGACCGGACGCCGCCTGACGGAGACGACGGCCGACGGCACCCGCAAGGAACGGCAACTGGCGGACGCGGACGAGGTGCTGCGGGTCCTGGCGGACGACTTCGCCGTACGGCTCCCGGAGGGGACGCGGCTGCCGGAGTGACCCGGCGGCTACGACGCGTCCTTCCCCTCGGCGAGGGTGTGCGCCACCAGGGCGTTGGCGTGTCCGTGCCCGAGTCCGTGCTCGGCCTTCAGCCAGCCGACGAGCTCCATGTGCCGGGCCGGCGGGGAGGAGCGGATGAGCTCCTTCCACTCCCCGACCGGTCGGCCGTACTTCTTCTCGATCGACGGGAAGTAACTCGCCGGGCCCTTCACGTTTTCTGTCATGCCCGGTGGACCGCGCGGGGGCCGTGAATCCATCGGCACCGTGGCGTGGCCTGCGTCACACCCGGTCCGCGATTCCCCGCGTCAGGTGAATTCCGCCGGTTCCCGGCGTGCCGCCGCCCGCCGCGTGCCTAGCGTGGCGCTGCGGGACGACGCCAGGGGAGCCGGACGGGGGTGGCCGCGTGACGGTCGAGGACAAGCGCTCGGTGAGCATGAGGATCTTCGGGGACCTGCTCAAGGCGCTGCGCGAGGGCCAGGGGCTCACCCTGGACGCGGTGGCGGCGCACACGGGCTACTCGAAGTCGCAGACCGTCAAGATCGAGTGCGGTGAGCGCATCGCCAGCACGGCGTTCATCGACAGGGCCGAGCAACTGCTGGGCTCACCCGGGGTGCTGAAGGCGGTGGCACCCCATCTGTCCCGGGAGAAGCTGCCCGTGGGGTACGGGGAGTACGCGGACGAGGAGGCCCGGGCGCTGAGCCTGGGAACGTACGACTCCCACGTCGTCAACGGCCTGCTGCAGACCGAGGCCTACATGCGCGCGGTCTTCGGCGCCCGCTGCCCGGCCCTTGAGGAGGACGAGGCCGAGCGCTGGACCGAGGACCGGCTGGCCCGCCAGGCGCTGTTCACCCGCAAGCCGGTGTGCATGCTCTCCTTCGTCCTGGAGGAGTGGGTCCTGCGCCGCCCGACGGGCGGACCGGCCGTGATGGGGGAGCAGTTGCGGCACCTCGTCGAGGTGGGGCAACGGCGCAACGTCCAGATCCAGGTGATGCCGGCGCGCTACGGGACCCACGCCGGTCTCGACGGTCCCTTCACCCTGCTGGAGAACCCCGAACGCCAACTGCTCGCCTACGCCGAGGGCCAGGCCGGGGGCCTGCTCACCGATGACCGGAAAAGGGTCAGTCTGCTCCACCAGCGCTATGGCATGATCCGGGCACAGGCCCTCACGCCGGAGGACTCTGCCAAGGTGATCGAGCAGATTGCGGGTGAACTGTGAGCGCTCTCGTGTGGTTCACGTCCCGTCACAGCGGCAGCGACGGCGGTCAGTGCGTCGAGGTGGCGGTCGGCCCGGCCGCCGTCCACGTACGGGACTCCAAGGACCGCTCCGGCCCGGTTCTGGCCTTCGAGCCGGACGCGTGGACCGCGTTCGTGGCCTTCGCCGGCCAATTGTCCGAGCCCCAAGGATAGTTACCAACCGGTAATCCGAGCGCCAGTTTCCGCTCACCCGCACCAGCGAACGTACGGTGCATGACAACCCTCAAGACCCTCACCCGGAGACGCGGCGCCGTCGTCGCGGCGATCATCGCCGCCGGGGTGTCCGGCATCGCGCTCCCCGCCGACGCGCACGCCGACGAGCCCACCGGCGTCCCGGTGGCGGCGGCCACCACGGCCTCCGCCACCGCCGCCTCGGTCGACCACGGGACCTGGCTGCGGGACGTGCGCCCGGTGATCGACCAGGCGCACACCTACGTCCAGGACCGCACCGCCGCCCGGAAGTCCGGCGAGAAGCTGGCGATCGTGCTGGACATCGACAACACCGCGCTGGAGACGTACTTCGACTGGTGGTTCCCGCCGGCCGTGGCGCCGACGCGTGACCTCGCCCGGTACGCGGACTCCCGTGGCGTGGACGTCTTCTTCGTCACCGCCCGGCCGGACTTCATCTACCCGGCCACGCATTACAACCTCGACCGCGAGGGCTACCCGGTCGCCGGGCTCTACGGCCGTTCGATCCCGGACCTCTTCGACGAGGTCGGCGCGTACAAGACGGCGCAGCGCGCCGCCATCGAGAAGCGCGGCTACACGATCGTCGCGAACATCGGCAACAACACCACCGACCTGGTGGGCGGCCACGCCGAGCGCACCTTCAAGCTCCCCGACTACGACGGCCTCCTGGACTGACACCGTCCGCGATCGGGCCACGCCCGGGGGACGATCGTTCCCCGGGCGTTCACCATGCCCTCATGCGCGGGCTTCGTACGCGCTCGACCTGCGGCTTAGCGTCACGAGGTCCTGTTCGTCCGATGTAGACGAGGTGTAAATGTCCCTCCGGCACGCAATCGCAGCCCTGGCCGTCGTACCCGCGCTCGTGGTCCCCACCGCCGCCCAGGCGGCCACGGCCCACCACGGCCACGGCCACTCCCCCAAGGCCTCCTTCGACCTGCAGGCCCACCGCGGTGGCATCGGCATGACCACCGAGGAGTCCCTGGAGGGCTTCGGCAAGGCCCTGCGCCTCGGGGTGAGCACCCTGGAGCTGGACACCCACGTCACCAAGGACCAGAAGGTCGTCGTCAACCACGACCGCCAGATCAGCGCCCAGAAGTGCAAGGACACCGGCCCCGTGACGGCGGGCGACCCGATGTACCCGTACGTCGGCAAGTACATCAAGGACCTGACGCTGGCCCAGATCAAGACGATGGACTGCGGTTACCAGCAGCTGCCCGGCTTCCCCGAGCAGGAGCAGATCAAGGGCCACCGCATGGTGGAGCTCAAGGACGTCCTGGGCCTGGTCAAGAGCTACAAGGCCAAGAAGGTCAAGCTCAACATCGAGACCAAGGTGGAGGCCGGCGCCCCCGAGCAGACCGCGCCGCGCGAGCTGTTCGTGCGCCGGGTCTTCGAGGAGATCCACCGCTCGGGCATCGAGAAGCAGGTCACCATCCAGTCCTTCGACTGGGGCGCCCTGAACGAGATGCACAAGCTCGCGCCGAAGTACCCGCTGGTGGCGCTCACCAACTACGACTTCCTCCAGGTCGGCAAGCCCGGCGCCTCCCCGTGGCTCGGCGGCATCGACGCCGACGACTACGACGGCGACTTCGTCAAGGCCGCCGCCGCCGTACCGGGCGTCAAGGCGCTCTCCCCGGTCTACGGCATGCCGCAGAACGGCACCATCGCCGACCCGAACTTCAGGTTCTACGTCACCGAGAAGATGGTGGACGACGCCCACGAGCTCGGCCTGAAGGTCATCCCGTGGACCTGTGACGACAACCCGACCATCGAGGCCCTGATGGACATGGGCATCGACGGCATCATCACCGACTACCCCAACCACGTCCGGCAGATCATGGCCGACCGCGGCATGCGCCTGCCCAAGGCGTACCCCGCCCCGCGCCACTGACGAGCGGCGCACCGCACGCGCGGACGCCCCCGGGACCGGCTGCCGGTTCCGGGGGCGTCCGCGCGTGCGGTTCACATGGTCGAGGCGGCGGGTTCCCCGGCCGGGCTGGCCAGGTGCTCCTCGGGGTGGACGCACTTGTACAGGCACTGGGTGCGGGACATCGCGAAGACGCCGTAACTGAGCACCGCGAACCCCGCCAGCGCGGGCAGCAGCCAGAAGCCGGTGCGCGGCTGCTCGCCGTAGAGCGTGACCCCCAGGCAGAAGCCGACGACGGCGTCGCCGAGCGTCAGGGCGGGCTGGGAGGCGATCAGCGGTCCCCCCTGCATCGCGGTCCCCAGCAGGAACAAGGAGAACCCGCCGGCCGCGGCGAAGGCGTAGGTCTGCCAGGACAGCAGCCAGGTCCCGACCCCCTGGTGCTCCAGGACGTCCATGGACGACTTGATCAGCGCGGCCGTGAGGGCGTTGCCGACCGCGGCCGCCCCACCGAGGCAGGCGGCGCGCATCAGGCCGGTGGGCCGCCGCAGCCCGGCGAGCACCAGCACGGCGCCGAGCCCGCCGACGATCAGCAGCGTGGGCACCCACCAGATGCCCGGCACCTGGTCCCGCCCCCCGCTGGGTGACATCGAGAAGAGGAACAGCGCCAGGCCCCCGGCGATGCACGCCACACTGACCCACGCCTTGCGGGACAGCTCCACGTGGAAGACCATGCCGCCGATCACCAGGGCCAGCGGCAGTTCCAGGATGAACACCGGCTGGACCGCGGCGAGCGAACCGGTGCCCAGCGCCAGGGCCTGGAAGATCGCGGCGAGGATGACGCCGAGGATGCCGGCGAGCCAGACCGGGGTCCGCAGCAGGTCCTTCATCAGGCCCAGGCGCAGGGACTTCGAGGCGGGGACGGTGAGCACCGCGCGCCGCTGCAAAACCGTCCCGAAGGCGTTGCTGCAGGCCGCGAGGACGGCGAAGAGGATGGAGATCATGACAACGGCACCACTCCCGCGTGCTCGGCCGCGGTCGTCCTCGTCCGGCTCGGCGCCGGACGAGGCCTGATGGGTTCGATGGCTTCGATGATTTCGGTGGGTTCGTCCAGGTTTCCGCGTAAAGGGAAAGTCTAACGTCGAACGTATGCGGAGGCCCGCCGCGGTCCGGCGGTCACCGTGCGGCCCGGTCGCCGGTGTCCACCGGCTCCGTGGCGCGCGCCCCGCGCAGCGCGTCGGAGCGCACCTCGTCGGCGGTCAGCACGTAGCCCGTCGTGGAGTCGGTGGTGGAGCGGGCGAAGACCACCCCGTAGACACGTCCGGAGGTGTCCAGCAGCGGGCCGCCGGAGTTGCCGGGGCGCACCACGGACCGGACCTGGTAGATGTCGCGGGTGACCGTACCGTCGCCGTAGATGTCCTGGCCGGTGGCGCGGATGCGGCCGGCCACCGTCGCGGCGCGCAGGTCGAGGCCGCCGTCCTGCGGGTAGCCCGCCACGACCGCGCCGTCACCGCTCACGGCGTCGTCGGTGAAGCTCAGCGCGGGCGCGTCCAGCCCCGGGACGTCCAGGACGGCGACGTCCTTGCCGGGGTCGAAGAGCACCACGGTGGCCCGGTAGGCCCGCCCGAGGCCGCCGACCTGCACCGCGGGTTCGTCCACCCCGGCCACCACGTGGGCGTTGGTCATGACGTGCTCGTCGGCGAAGACGAAACCGGTGCCCTCCTGGCCCTGGCGGCGGCCTTCCACGGAGGCGACGCCCTCGATCTTGACGGTGCTGCGCGCGGCCGCGCCGGCCGCGGCGGTGGTGACGTTGTCCCCGGAGGGCGCGGGCACCCCGTTGACGGGCTCGGACTCGAAGGGGTTGAACACCTGCGGGAACCCGGCCTCGGCCAGTGCGCTGGTCGCCCTGCTGAACCAGGTGGGTGCCTGCCGGGGCATGGTGTCCTGGACCGCGCCGAGCACCTCGGACCCGCGGATCGACTGCGCCAGCACGCTGGAGGAGGACGTCACCAGCACGCTCGCGGCCACCCAGGCGACGAGCAGCACGGCCACGGCGTTCGCCACCGCGCCGCCCACCCCGTCGAGCCAGCGCAGCGGGCCCCAGTCCAGCCCCGTCCGCACCTTCCAGGCGACCCCGGAGGCGAGGGCGTGCCCGCCGGCCGCGGGCACCAGGACGGTCAGCAGCGCGACCAGCGTCGCCCGTGGCGTGCCCGACTCGACGTACTGCAGCACGTACGGCAGCAGCCACACGCCGACCACCGCACCGCCGAGGAAGCCCGCGAGCGAGATGCAGCCCACGACCAGTCCGCGCCGGAAGCCGGCGACGGCGTAGGCGACGGTCAGCACCAGCAGCAGGAGGTCGAGCAGGTTCAACCGAGGGGCCTTTCGACGAAACCCTGTGGACCAGTGAAAACGCACATTAACTGACCATAGGTTCCCTTTTGCGGTGCACCGCACGCAGATTCCGTCACATCCGCCCCGGGCTCCCCGGATCACCGTGGAATCGCATGGGAAAGGCCCGGCACGGCTTCCGTGTGCAACCACGGACGCCGGCACCGGGCCCTCCGTCGCACCGCACCCCGTCCCCACGGGTCGGCGCGTGCGGGACCTTCCCACCGCTCAGGGGCGGCCCCGCAGCTCATCCCCCCTACATGTGGACGACCGGGGCGGCCTCAGCATTCCCGTCCTGAGCAGGAATTCCACGCCGGTACAGCAGGAAGCTGATCACCAGGCCGGCGGCGAAGAAGGCCGCGGCCCACCAGTAGGCCGTCGCGTAGCCCTCCAGCGCGGCCTGCGCCTTCACCAGCGGATCGGTGCGGTGGGCCAGGGCGTAGTCGGTGGCGGCACCGGTGGCCAGGGTGTTCAGCAGCGCGGTGCCGATCGAGCCGCCGACCTGCTGCATGGCGTTGACGGCGGCGGAGGCGACGCCCGCGTCCTCGGCGCCGACACCGGTGGTGGCCAGGTTCATCGCGGGCGGGAAGATCAGGCCCATGCCCAGGCCGATCACCAGCAGCGGCGGCAGCACGTCGGCCGCGTAGCCGCTGTCCAGGCCGAGCCCGGTCAGCCAGGCCAGGCCCGCCGCCGCGAGGCCGAAACCGGCCGGCACCACGGGCTTCGGGCCCACCCGGGGCACCAGCACGGTGGTGGCGACCTGGGCGCCGACCATCAGGGCGCCGACCAGCGGGAGGAAGGCCAGACCCGTCCTGACCGAGGAGTAGCCGAGGGTGAGCCGCAGGTAGTAGGTGAGGAAGAGGAAGACCGCGAACATGCCGGCGCTGGAGACCAGCGAGGCGGCGAAGGAGGCACCCCGGTTGCGGTCCAGCAGCACGCGCAGCGGCAGCAGCGGGTGCCGCGCCCGGGTCTGCCACCAGGCGAAGGCTGCCAGCAGCAGCGCTCCCGCGGCCAGGTAGCCCCACACCTGCGGCGAGCTCCAGTCGTGGCTCTCGGCGTTGGAGAAGCCGAAGACGACGGCGAACAGCCCGGCGGAGACCAGCACGGTGCCGGGCAGGTCGATCGTCGCGCCGGGACGGCGGCTCGCCCGCCGCAGCAGGGCCGCGCCGCCGAGGAAGGCGGCCAGTGCGAAGGCCAGGTTGACGTAGAGGGTCCAGCGCCAGTTCAGGTACTCGGTCAGCACCCCGCCGAGCAGCAGGCCGACGGCCGCCCCGGAGCCGGCGATGGCGCCGTAGATGCCGAAGGCGCGGGCGCGTTCCCTGGCGTCGGTGAAGGTCGTGGTGAGCAGCGAGAGCGCGGCGGGCGCGAGGAGCGCTCCGAAGGCTCCCTGCAGGGCCCGGGCGGTCACCAGCATCTCGAAGCTGCCGGCGGCGCCGCCGAGCGCGGAGGCCCCGGCGAAGCCCGCGACGCCGATGAGGAAGGCGGTCTTGCGGCCGAAGAGGTCCGCGATCCGGCCGCCGAGCAGCAGCAGGCTGCCGAAGGCGAGGGCGTAGGCGGTGACGATCCACTGCCGGTTGCCGTCGGTGAAGCCCAGGTCGGCCTGGGCGGAAGGGAGGGCGATGTTCACGATGGTCGCGTCGAGCACGACCATCAGCTGCGCGATGCCGATGACGGCGAGGACCCACCAGCGCTGCGCCGCCGGGGCGTCGGGCGCCTTCGTCTCGGCCCCCACAGGGGGTGCGCCGGTGCCGGCCTTCGGGTCGGCGGTGCTCTGGGACATGCGGGACGCGCTCCAGTCGGTCACGGGGAGGGCAGGGAGGAGTCGGGACGCCGGGAACCCGACGAGATACGAAACCGTTTCGTACATGTCGAGACTAGGGCCCGTCTTATCGAAACGCAAGTGTTTCGATCGCAGGGGCGCAACCGGCTGCCTAGAGTGGGAGCCGAGGACCGAGGAGGTGCGGCCGTGGCCGAGCAGCACGCGGGAGATCGCCCCGAGAGGGCGATCCTGGAACGGATCAGCGCGATGGTCTCCGACGAGAGGACCCTGCGCGAGCTCCTCAGCGAGGGACGGGTGGACAGCGGGACCGAGCAGGCCCGGCTCGACGAGCTGGAGCGCGAGCTCGACCAGTGCTGGGACCTGCTCCGCCAGCGCCGCGCCAAGACCGAGGCGGGCGGGGACCCGGGCGAGGCGAAGGTGCGCCCCTCGCACACCGTGGAGGGCTACCAGTCGTGAAGAGCGACGCGAAGGTGACGGACACCCCCGGCGCGCGGCGCTACGAGGCGCACGTCGGCGGCAGGCTGGCGGGCTTCGCCACGTACATCCGCACCCCCGAGATGATCGCCTTCCTGCACACCGAGGTGGACCCGGAGTTCGAGGGCCGCGGCGTGGGCTCCGCGCTCGCCCGCCACGCGCTGGACGAGGCGCGGGAGCACGGCCAGAGCGTGCTGGCAGCCTGCCCGTTCATCGCGGGCTGGATCGCGCACCACCCCGAGTACGAGGACCTGGAGTACCAGCCGCGCAGCACGGTCAGCGACTAGGGCGACCGGGTCCGATGCCGAGCGCAGGCAGCACCACCGCGTCGATGTAGCGGTGCATGAAGGCGGCGTCGACCTCCACGTCCTCCAGCAGGCGGCGGGTGATCACGGCGCCGAGCATCATGTGCGGCATGAACTCGGCCGCGGGGACGGCGGCGTCGATCTCCCCCCGGTCGGCGGCCCGCCCCAGCAGCTGCCGCACCCCGGTGAGCTCGGGCTCGATCAGGTGCTGGCGCATCGCCTCGGCGAGGTCGGGGTTGGTGGCGGAGGCGTGGGCCAGGCCCCGTATCAGCGGGGTGTCCACGTCGGAGCCGTCGCCGATGCGGTCGGCGAGCTCGTGCAGGTCGCCGGGGAGCGAACCGGTGTCCACGTTCTCCACGTGCACCGGCTTGGTGCACCTGAGCGCGGTCACGACGAGCTCCGGCTTGCTCTTCCACTGCCGGTAGAGGGTGGCCTTGCTGGACCGGGTGCGGGTGGCGACCGCGTCCATCGTCAGCGCGTCGTACCCGACCTCGCGCAGCAGGTCGATCACCGCGCCGTACAGCTCCTGCTCCCGCTCGGGCGTCAGCCGCGTGCGGCGCGCCGGTGCGCTCGCGTCGGTCGTCATGTTCCGTGCTCCGTCTCTCGTCCCCTGCGAAACGGTTTCGTATCCCAACGACAATATGGCACCGCCCACCGAAACCGAAACGTTTCGATGGGCGGTGCACGCGGTCCGGCTCCGGACCGGCGCAGGGCCGGCTCACGGGCCGGCGCCGCGCGGCGTCAGGCCAGCGAGGCCGTGAGCGTGATCTCCGTGCCCGCGAGCGCCTTGCTCACCGGGCAGTTCGCCTTGGCGTCCTCGGCCGCCTTGACGAACTCCGCCTCGTCGATCCCGGGCACCTCGCCCTCGACGGTCAGGTGGATGCCGGTGATCCCGGTGCCCGGCTTGAAGGTGACGTCGGCCTGCGTGCGCAGCCGGGTCGGCGGGGTGCCCGCCTTGCCCAGGCCGGCCGACAGGGCCATCGAGAAGCAGCTGGAGTGGGCGGCGGCGATGAGCTCCTCGGGGCTGGTCTTCCCGCCCGGCTCCTGGGAACGGGCGACCCAGGTCACCGGGTACTCCCCGATGCCGGAGGAGTCGAGGGTCACGACCCCGCTGCCCTCCGTCAGACTGCCGTCCCAGACGGTGTGCGCGACCCGCGTGGTGGAGTGCGGCGTGGTGGACATGGTGGATCCTCCCAAGTACGGCGTACGGCTGCGGCGGGTCCAAGTCTTCACCACCGAGCGCCGCTTCGCGAAGCGATCTCCCCGGCCGTGACGGTCGTGTTGCCCCCTGTCAAACGGGCCGTCACCCACAAGGGTGGCTGTACGCAGGGATTTCACCGACCCGCCCCCCGTCGCCGCGCCGCCGCCCTACGTTCGGGACCTGGGACGCGGACGTCAAGGAGTGAGCCTGGTGGTCGAATCCGTGCGGGTACCCATCCTCGCTTCGTGGGAACGCTGTCAGACCGCCGGCCTCGACCCCGAACGGCTCGAGGTCCCGTACACCGACGACGTCGACCCCGCCGGGGCACTGGTCCGGGCCGCCGGTCCGGTCCTCGACCGGCTCGCGGGCACGCTCTCCGGCACCCGTACCGCCGTCCTGCTCACCGACGACCGGGGGCTGGTGATCGACCGCCGGGCCGCCGAGCCGCCGCTGCTGCCCGCCCTGGACCGGGTCCGGCTCGCCCCGGGCTTCAGCTACCACGAACTCGACGCCGGGACCAACGGCATCGGGACCGCCCTGGCCGCCCGGCACCCCGTCCGCGTCTCCGGCGAGGAGCACTTCTCCGCCGCCCTGCGCGGCTTCACCTGCTTCGGCGTGCCCGTCCGCCACCCCCTCAGCGGCCGGGTGGAGGGCGTGCTCGACCTCACCAGCCTGTACGGCGACGCGCACCCCCTCATGGCCGAACTCGCCCGCGGCTGCGCCCTCGCCATCGAGCAGCGGCTCCTGGAGGAGTGCGGCGAACGCGAACGCGCCCTGCTGCACGGCTACCTGACCGCCGAGCACCGCGGCGCCGCGGCCGCCCCCCTGCGGCTCGACGGCGTGGGGCACATCCCCGGCGTCGGCCCCCCGGCCGGGCTCACCGACGGGGACGAGTCGGTGCTCGCCGAGACCGCGGCCGGGCTGATCGCCGCCGGACGGCGGGAGGCGCTCGAACTCCCCCTCTCCCACGGCCGCACGGCCCACCTGCTGTGCCGGCCCCTCGCGGGCGGCGCCGTCGTGGAGGTCAGCGTGCCCGGGGACGCCGGCTCGCGCGGCGACGCCCCGGGCGCGGCCGCACGCCGCCCGCTGCTGGTCGGCGAGCCGGGGGTCGGCCGCCTGGCCGTCGCCGCGCGCCGCCGCCTGGAACTGCTCAGCGACGCCGCCCTGCGGATCGGCACCACCCTCGACGTCGCCCGCACCGCCCGCGAGATCGTCGAGGCCGCCGTGCCCCGGTTCGCCGACCACGCGACCGTCGACCTGTACTGCCCCGTCCTGAACGGCACGCCCCCCGGTGCCCCCGGAGCGGAGCTGCGCCGGGTGGCGGCGGACGGCGCGGCCCGCGGCCACGGCCCGTACGCCAGGGGCGAACCGATTCACCTCCTCCCGGACAGCCCTCAGGCCAGAGCGCTGTACGGCGGCTCCCCGGTCCGCGACACCTCCCCGGGCCCGGACGGCGAGCCGTGCGCCGTCATCGCCGTCCCCCTGCGCGCCCGCGACACCCTGCTGGGCGTCGCCACCTTCCAACGCGCCGCGCGGACCGAACCGTTCGCCGAGGACGACCTCACCCTCGCCCGCGACCTCGCCGCCCGCGCCGCCGTCTGCATCGACAACGCGCGGCTCTTCACCCGCGAGCACCACCTCGCCCTCGAACTCCAGCGCAGCCTGCTGCCCCGCGACGTACCGGAGCAGCACGCCGTGGACGTCGCCCACCGCTACCTCCCCGCGGCGCGCGGCCGGGTCGGCGGCGACTGGTTCGACGTCATCCCGCTCTCCGGCGCGCGGGTGGCCCTGGTCGTCGGTGACGTCGTCGGGCACGGGATCCACGCCGCCGCCGCCATGGGGCGGCTGCGCACCGCCGTGCACAACTTCTCCGCCCTCGACCTGCCCCCGGACGAGTTGCTGGGCCGCCTGGACGACCTCGTCGTCCGCCTCGACGACGAGAGCGGCACCGGTCCCGGCCTCGCCGGCGCGACCTGCCTCTACGCGGTCTACGACCCGGTCGCACGGCGCTGCCAGCTGGCCCGGGCCGGTCATCCGCCGCCCGCGCTGCTCGCCCCGGACGGCGAGGTGCGCTTCCCCGACCTGCCCGCCGGACCGCCCCTGGGCCTGGGCGGACTGCCCTTCGAGACCGCCGAGTTCGCGGTCCCCGAGGGCAGCGGCCTCGTCCTGTACACCGACGGCCTCATCGAGGGCCGCCACCTCGACCCCGACACCGGGATGCGCCGGCTCGGCCGCGCCCTCACCGCCGTCCCGCGGGACTGCCCTCCGGAGGAGGTCTGCGCGGCGCTCGAGGCCGCGCTGCGCCCCGCGCCCTCCGCCGACGACGTCGTCCTGCTCGTCGCCCGCACCCGGTCCCTGGACGAGCGCCAGGTCGCCTGCTGGGACGTGCCCGACGACCCCGCGGCCGTCTCCGCGCTCCGCTCCGCGATCACCCGCCGGCTGCGGGCCTGGGGTCTCGACGAACTCGCCTTCACCACCGAGCTGATCGCCAGCGAGCTGATCACCAACGCCATCCGCCACGGCGCCGGCCCCGTGCAGGCCAGGCTGCTGCGCGACCGGGCGCTGGTCTTCGAGGTCGCCGACGCCAGCGGCACCTCCCCCCGGCTGCGCCGCGCGGCCACCACCGACGAGGGCGGCCGCGGGATCTTCCTCGTCGCCCAGCTCTGCCGCCGCTGGGGCACCCGCTACACCGAACGGGGCAAGGTCATCTGGACGGAGCAGCAACTGCCCGCGTGAAGCGGGCCCGTCAGCGGCACAACATGCAGAGAATTCTCTGCAGAGATTCCTCTGCAACACTAGGCTGGCCGCGTGACCGACGAACCCGAACACGCCCCGCCGCCCCAACCCACCCGGTCCACCCGGCGACTCGACGCCCGGAGCCTGCGCGGACTGGCCCACCCGCTCCGCATGGGCATCCTGGAAGTGCTCAACCTGCACGGCCCCGCGACCGCCACCGGCCTGTCCCGCCGGCTCGGCGAGAACACCGGGACCGTCAGCTGGCATCTGCGGCACCTGGCCGAACACGGCTACATCGAGGAGGAGACCGGCCGTGGCACCAAGCGCGAACGCTGGTGGCACGCGGTCTCCGGCGCGCACCTGCTGAACCCCGCCGAGTTCCACGGCGACCCCGGCACGCAGGACGCGCTCGCGGTCTACCTGCGCCAGCTGGCCCAGCAGTTCCTCACGCGCACCCTGACCTACCTCGACGGCGACTGGGACACCGCATGGCAGCAGGCCGCCACCCTCTCCGACTGGCGGAACCTGCGCCTGGCCCCCGACGAACTCGCCCGGCTCAACGGGGACCTGATGGAGGTCGTCGCCCGCCACACCCCCGCCCCCGGCACCGAGCCGTCCCCCGGGGCGCTGCCGGTGATCGTCCAGGTCCAGTCCTTCCCGCGCGAGGACGACGCACGATGAGCGACCGCCGGCACGGAGGGCTGCTGCGGCACCATCACGACTTCCGGCTGCTGTGGTGCGGCGAGACCACCGGCAGGCTCGGCGCGTCGGTCACCGCGGTCGCCCTGCCGCTGGCCGCCGTGTCCGCACTGCACGCCGGCACCTTCGAGGTCGGTCTGCTGAGCGCCTGCGCCTGGCTCCCCTGGCTCGTCATCGGCCTCCCGGCCGGCGTCCTCGTCGACCGCCTCCGCCGCAGACCGGTCATGCTGGCCGCCGCGGGGGCCTCGCTCGCGCTGTTCGCCGCCGTCCCGGTGGCCGCACGGCTGGGGGCGCTCACCATGGGACTGCTCCTGGTGGTCACCCTCCTGACCGGAACGGCCGCGGTGTTCTTCCAGACGGCCTACAGCGCCTACCTGCCCACCCTGCTCGCACCCGAGGACCAGGCCGAGGGCAACGCCAAACTGCAGGGCAGCGCCGCGGCGGCGCAGATCGCCGGCCGGGGCGCGGGCGGCCTCTTCGCCCAACTGGCGGGTGCGGTCGACGCGTTGTACGTGAACGCCGCGACCTTCCTGGTCTCCCTGCTCTGCCTGTCCGGAATCAGGCACCGCGAGCCCCGCCCCGCCCCCACCGCCCCCGGCGCGCGCCGCGCGAGGATGACCGGCGACATCGCCGCCGGGCTGCACGTGGTCGCCGGAGACCCGTGGCTGCGGACGCTGACGCTGTTCGGTGCCGCCTCCAACCTCGCCCTGATGGCCTACCAGTCGATCCAGGTTCCGTTCCTGGTGCGTCACGTCGGCCTGAGCCCGGGCGCGGTCGGCGCGCTGGTCGCCGCCGCGAGCGCGGGCGGCGTCGCCGGGGCACTGCTCGTCCACCGGGTCGCGGCGCGGACCGGCACCGCCCGCGCCACGCTCCTGTTCGAGGCCGGGCTGGCCGTGCCCGCCCTGCTCATCCCGCTCACGACACGCGGAGCCGGGGTCCTGCTGTACGCGGCCGGGGGCTTCTGCGTCTCCGCGGGCGTGGTCGCGGGCAACGTCCTCAAGGCGGGCTTCCAGCAACGCCGCTGCCCGCCCCACCTCCTGGGGCGGATCACCGCCGGCACCACGTTCCTGAACTACGGCACGCTTCCCGTCGGCGCGCTGCTGGGCGGCACGCTCGGCACCGTCCTCGGCCTGCCCGCCGCCCTGTGGATCAGCACGGCGGGGGTGCCGCTGGCCGGCCTGGTGCTGCTGCTGTCCCCGCTCCGCACCGCCAGGGACCTGCCGACGGACCCGCTCCCCACCGGCGGCACCGCCCCCGCCAGGGCCGGCGCGGCCGGGTGAGGCCGTACGGGTGAAGCGACGGGACACGCTGGTTCCGGCTGTGCGCGGACGCGGTGTTGCCTACGGTGGGACCATGACCACGGCGGCAGACAGCAGCACGAACGCGAGCACGGACACCTACGACGTCATCGTCATCGGCGCGGGCCCCACCGGGGAGAACCTCGCCGACCGCACCAGGCAGGCCGGACTGACCACCGTGGTGGTCGAGGCGGAACTGGTCGGCGGCGAGTGCTCCTACTGGGCGTGCATCCCCAGCAAGGCGCTGCTGCGCCCCCAGGCGGCCCTGGACGCCGCGCGGGCGGTCGCGGGGGCACGGGAGGCGGCCGGCGGGCGGCTCGACGCCGCCGCGGTGCTGGCCCGGCGCGACTGGTGGACGGGGAACTGGAAGGACGACGGGGCGGTGGGCTGGCTGGACTCGGCCGGCATCGACCTCGTCCGGGGGCGCGGCCGGCTCGACGGCCCGCGCCGGGTCGTGGTCGACACCCCGGACGGCGGCGAGCGCGTCCTGGTCGCCCGGCACGCCGTGGCGGTCTGCACCGGTACCCGCGCACAACTGCCCGACCTGCCCGGCATCGCCGACGACCACGTGTGGACCAGCCGCGACGCCACCAGTTCCCCCGAGGTGCCGGGGCGGCTCGTGGTGGTCGGCGGAGGCGTCGTCTGCGTCGAGATGGCGACCGCCTGGCGGTCGCTCGGCTCCGAGGTGACCGTGCTGGTCCGCGGCTCCGGGCTGCTGCCCCGCTGGGAGCCGTTCGTGGGCGAGCTCGTCGCGGACGGGATGCGCGCCGCCGGGGTGGACATCCGCACCGGCGTGTCGGTCACCGAACTGCGGAGGGCCTCGGAGTCCGGGCCGATCACCCTGGCGCTCTCCGACGGGTCGGAACTCGTCACCGACGAGGTCCTGTTCGCCACCGGCCGCGTCCCGCACACCGACGCCCTGGGCCTGGAGACGGTCGGCCTCACCCCCGGATCGTGGCTGGAGGTCGACGACACCTGCCTGGTCAAGGGCGTCGAGGGCGGCTGGCTGTACTGCGCGGGCGACACCAACCACCGCGCCCTCCTCACCCACCAGGGCAAGTACCAGGGCCGTATCTCCGGCGCCGCCATCGCCGCCCGCGCCAAGGGGGAACCCCTGGACACCGTCCCCTGGGGCCGGCACGCGGCCACCGCCGACAACGTCGCCGTCCCCCAGGTCGTCTTCACCGAGCCCGAGGCAGCCGCCGTCGGCATCACCGCCGAGCAGGCCGGGCGGGAGGGCCGCCGCGTCAAGGTCGTGGACTACGACATCGGCAACGTCTCCGGAGCCGGGCTGTACGCGGACGGGTACAAGGGCAAGGCGCGTGCCGTCGTCGACCTGGACCGGGGTCACCTCGTCGGCGTCACCTTCGTCGGCCCGTCGGTCGGCGAACTGCTGCACTCCGCCACCATCGCCGTCGCCGGTGAGGTGCCACTGGAACGGCTGTGGCACGCCGTACCGGCCTTCCCCACGATGAGCGAGGTGTGGCTGCGGCTGCTGGAGACCTACCGGGACGCGCCGGACGGCGAAGGCTGACGGAGAAGGCGGCCCCGGGCGCCTGCCGATAGGATCGCGCCCTGCTCGTCGAGTCCAGGTCGAGGGGACAGTTGAGGTGGGGATTTTCCGGCGCGGGCCGAAGCGTGACCAGCGGGACGCACCCCGCGACCCCGAGTACGCCTTCTTCTCGGTGGGCGAGGGCGCGCGCTTCCGCGCGATCGTGCGCGAGTCGTTCGCCGAACTCGGGCTGGAGGTCACGGTCTTCGCCGACATGGTGACCGACGACTCCGGCCGTCGCTTCGGGCTCGGCAACCTCGCCGCGCTGTGCCACAACGACCGGCGCGGCCCGCGCGTGTGGCCGCTGCTGGCGCGGGAGCACATCGGTGCGGTGCTGCGCACCCTCGACGGGCCCTCGCCGCTGGAGACCCTGCCCGCCGAGGAGATCCGCGAACGGCTCTACCCGCGTCTGGTCACCCCCGACACGGTCGACCCGGAGACCTTCCGCTACGCCCGGGTCGCCGCGCCCGGGCTGCTGGAGGTGCTCGCCCTGGACCTCCCGGAGAGCGTGATGACGCTAGCCGACCACGCCCTGGTCCCGCTCGGCGACGCCCGTGAACTGCGCGGCCGCGCCCTGCTCAACCTGCGCGACCTGCCGGTGGAACGGCACGAGGTGGTCCGGCACGCCGACGTACGCTTCGACGTCCTCGTGGGCGACTCCTTCTTCACCGCCGCCCGGGTGCTGGTCCTGGACGAGCTGGTGGAACGGGTCACCGGGGAGCCGCTGACCGCCGACGGGGCGCTGGTGGCCATGCCGTTCCGGCACCAGCTGGCCTTCCACGCCATCCGTGACAGCGGCGTCATCCCGGCGCTCAACGGCATGGCGGGTTTCGCGGCGGCGGGCCACGAGGACGCGGTGGGCCCCATCAGCCCGTACGTCTACTGGTGGCGGGACGGCGTGCTGACCCAGCTCAGCCGGAAGGACGGCGACGGGCTGCTGATCACCGTCGGCGAGGAGTTCCAGGACGTCCTCGAACGCCTCGTGCCCGACCAGGCGGGCGAGGAGAGATGAGCGACGGCCGGGCGGGCGGGACGACCGTCAGACCGCTGATAGGCGTGGGCCCCGAGGGGCCCGCGCCCGACTACGCCGAACTGTTCCCCGAGAAGCCGCACGGCACGGGCGATGGCCCCGGCGACCCGCAGGGGTCGCCGCCGCGGATACCGCACCCGGCGGGCGGGCGCCGCGGGGCGCGCCGCGGGGCGGCCCGCTCCCGGCGGCGCCTGCGGGCCGTCGTCACGATGGCCGGGGCGGTCGCCGGCGTCGGCGTCCTGGCCCTGCTCGGGCACCTCGTCACCGGTCCGGGCGAGGCCGACCGCGCGCTGCCCGATCCGAGCGCCTCGCCGCCGCGGCTCGCGCTGCCCAGCCTGCCGGACTCCGACGGCACCACGCAGCCCTCGCGCGGCGCCTCGACCCCGTCGGCACGTACGGGCGCGGGCGAGGCCTCCCCGTCCGCCTCCGGCTCCGGTTCCGCGTCCGGCACCCTGCCACGGGCCTCCGCCACGGGCACCGCGACCGCCATCGCTCCGGGCGGGACCACCGGCAGCGCGACCGCCGGTTCCGGCGCGGTGCTCAAGCCCGGCTCGCGCGGTCCCGAGGTCGTGGCGCTGCAGCAGCGGCTCGCCCAGGTCCAGCTCTACGACGGTCCGGCCGACGGCAAGTACGACGGCGGCGTCAAGTACGCCGTCCAGCGGTACCAGATGGGCTACGGCGTCACGGGCGACGCCTCGGGGTTCTACGGCCCCGCCACGCGCCGTTCGCTGGAGTCGGTCACCACGGCGCCCTGAGGCCGCAGCGGGTTCGGCAGCGGCAGGTAGCGGGCGGCGGCGCCGTCCGCGCCGGTCCAGCGCAGGAGCAGGTTGGTCTTCGCGGGGATGTACGGGGCGGCGAGCAGCTCCCGGACGGGCGCCGCGTCCCCCTGCCCGGCCGCCCACTCCACGAGGAACGCCCGGGCCCGCGCCCACAGCACCGGCGTGAGCGCCGGGTGGCGTTCGGCGACCGCGCCCGCGATCTCCAGCAGGTTGTTGGTGACGAGGCAGTAGACCAGGCGTTCCCAGCCGTGGGCGGCGTCCACGCCGGGCCCGGGCGCGTCCGGCCGTGCGTGGCGGCCGAGCAGCTCGTGGTGCCGCTCCTCGACCAGCTTGACGCCCTCGTGGTCGCGGAAGAGCGCCTGGCCGGGCACGCCGTCGGCGTCCACGGCGACGAGCACGTTCTGCAGGTGGCACTCCAGCACCGCCCCGTGCCGGAGGTACGCGTGCAGCACCGGCGGCACGACCTGCCGCAGGTACGCCTCCCACCAGGTCAGCGCGCCGTCCGCGGTCAGGCCCGGCGCGGCGAGCGGGCTGCCCTCGTACCCCTCGGCGACGGCCGCCGCGAGCAGCGGGGTCAGCCCGGGGCGCAGGTGCTCCCCGAAGCCGTCGCGGACGAGCACGGCCAGCCCCTCGAACGCGTCCCGGCCGCCCAGGCCGGCGGTCCGGTAGCCGCGGTCGGACAGGACGTCCGCCTCCGGGACCGCGCGCAGCACCTCGTCCACCGGCCCGAGCCAGCGCAGGTCGTGCCGCCACAGCCGGCGGATGTCGTTGGTGATCCGCACGTCGAGGCTGAACTTCAGGAAGAGGTCGGCGTCCGGCAGGTACACCGTCCGCAGGGACGCCGTCGGCACGGCCGGTACGGCGGTGTGCCCCAGGCGCAGCAGGCGCCCGTCCCGGAACGCGGGGAGGTCGCCCAGCAGGGCCAGCTGCCAGGGGTGCGCGGGCAGTACCCGGTAGCCCTCGGGGACGTCCGGGTACAGCCGGTCGAGCACCGAGGTGTCGCCCTCACCGGACAGCAGGTCCGCGCGGACCGCGAGCAGCGTGAGCGGAAAGCTCGTGTGCGCCTCCGGCGCGTAGGGCAGCCAGCTCTCCGGCGGGCCGCCGCCGCGGGTCTTGGGGGCGGGGTGGTGGCGGTGACCGGCCACGAGGGCCTGCTCGGAGCGCAGGTACGGATCGGCGGGCGGCGGCGCGTGCTCACGGGCCTCCAGCAGGGCGGCGAGCACGTCGCGGCTGTCGCCGATCTCGGCGGGCAGCCCGGCACCCGCGACACCGGTGCGCGCGGTGAGCTCCGCGGCGGCGACGTCGACCAGCGCCTCCAGCGGGAGCGGCCGCCAGCCGTCCCCGGTGCGCAGCTCGGGCCCGGCGGGATGGCGCCCGGCCCGCACCCGCAGCAGCGCGCCGGTCGCGGGCAGCCGGTGGACGGGACGGCCCCCGTCCTCGCCCGCTGCCTCGGCGAGCTCGCGCAGCAGGCAGTTCAGCAGGGCCGTCGCGGAGAGCGCCTCGGCGCGGTCCCAGGCGTCACCCACGACGGGACGTTCCTGCTGGTCGCTGCCCTGGTCGATGCACGGTCGGCCGCCTCCTGCGTAGGGTAGGGACCCATCATGTACCCGCACTCGGCGGCTGCGACGCGGCGCCCCCTGGAGACGGCGTTCGCCACCGAGCTGGCGACGCTCCGTCCTGATCTGCACGACGCGTACACCGCCGCGCTCCCCGGTGCCCGCGCCGCCGTCCTCGGCCGCCTGTGGCGCGCCCTGCTCCTGGAACCCCTGCCGGGCATCGCCTCGCGCGGCCCCGACCGGGTGCTCTTCCACGACGGCCGGGTGCTCACCGGGCCGCGGCGGCTGCCGCACGACCTGGGGTCGCCGAAGGACGAGCCGGCCCTGCTTCTGGACGGCCGGCCCCACGACCACCCGGCCGCCCTGGTGGTGGCCCTCGGGCTGCCGGGCTCGGGCCTGCTGCGCGACGAACTCGACGACAGCGTCGCCTCGTTGGCCCTGTCCCGGGCGGGCGCCACGGGCATGGCGGGCCACGGCGGCCGGCCGCCGACGCTCGCCACCTTCGAGCAGGGCGTCGTCGACGGCCATCCCTACCACCCGTGCTGCCGCAGCCGTCCCGGCTTCTCCGTGGCCGAGCAACTGGCCTACGGGCCCGAGCACCGGCCCGTCGTCGCCCTCGACCTCGTCGCCGTCCCGGCCGCCGGCTCCCTGGTCACGGGCGCCTGGCCGGACCGGTTCCGCGACGGCGACCGGCTCCTGCTGCCCGTCCACCCCTGGCAGACCCGGCACATCCTGCCCGCCCTGGGGCTGCGCCCGTACGCCGAGGCCGCGCTCCCCACCCGGCCGCTGATGTCGGTGCGCACCCTCGCCCCGCTCGACGGCGGGCCGCATCTGAAGACGGCGCTGAGCATGCGGATGACCTCGGCCGTCCGCGACATCTCGGCCCGCTCGGTGACCGACAGCGAGCCGCTGTCCGCGCTGCTGGACGAGCTGACCCGGCGGCTCGGCGGCGGCACGCTGCGCGTCACCCGCAACCTCGCGGCGGCCGCCGCCGTCGTCGGCGGTGAGGCCAGCCCCGACCTCGCGGCGCTGCTGCGGGAGTCCCCGTCCGTTTTCGCCGACCCGGCGGCCGGGGAGAGCGTGCTGCCCGTCGCCGCGCTCACCGGGCGGCCCGCCGACGGCGGGCCGCCCCTGCTCCGCTCACTGCTCACGGCCGCGGGACCGGGCGCCCCGCAGGACGGCACCGCCTGGCTCACCGCCTTCGCCCGGCTCGCGCTGCCGGCCATGCTGCGGCTGCTGTCCCAGGGCGTCGCCCTGGAGGCGCACGGGCAGAACCTCCTGGTCGTCCTCGACCGGCACGCCCGGCCGCTGCGGCTGGTCTACCGCGACCTGGCCGACGTCCGGATCAGCCCGGCCCGCCTCGCCCGGTACGGCGTCACCGTGCCCCCGCTCGGCCGCGGCCTGAGCGACGACCCCGCGGTGCTGCACGCCAAGCTCTACGGCTCCCTGGTCGCCACCACGTTCGGCAGCCTCGTCTCCGCGCTCGGCGAGGCCCATCGCCCCACCGAGGCACGGCTGTGGGCCGCGGTGCGCACCGAGACCGCCCGCGCCTTCGACGCCCTTCCCGCCACGGCGGACACCCGCACCGACCGCGCGGCCCTGCTCTCCGCCCCCGAACTCCCCGTCAAGGCGCTCACCTTGATGCGGCTGGAGACCTCCGCGAGCGGCGACCACTGGACGGGCCTGCCCAACCCCCTGCTCTGACCGACCGATCCGCCGGCCGGGGACGTTCGCGCCCGGCGACGGGGTGACGTCGCCGAACGGCAGGAGCAGCGCACCGCTCCCCCGTGCCGGGACGGCCACGACGAGAGACTGCCGATTAGGCAACGGCCGGGACGAAGGCGCACGTGGAGACCAGCACACGGGTGCGCCTGCCGGGGCCACGAGGCCGTGTCGTCGGACGCCCTCCCCCCGGCCTTCGGCCGGGGTGCCCCCACGCTGCGTTGTCGAATCGTGCGGCCCGCTGCGAGGCCGACTCTCCGTCTTGCGATGCGCCGCACCTGGGGGCACCTCCCAGCGGAGCTGGGGGAGCTCCTGTGATGACACGGCACAGCGGCGACCACTGGACGGGCCTGCCCAACCCCCTCCTCTGACCGCCGGATCCGGGGGCGCGATCCGGGGGCCGGATCCGGGAGCCGGAGCTGGGAATCGGGCCGGAGTCAGGCCCTGGGCCGGAGGGACCCGTCGTCCAGGAGCCATTCGCGGTGCACGGCGCCGAGCGGGACGCGCTGCTCCATGAGCGGGGTGCCGAAGACGTTCAGGCGCAGTTGCAGCGCCCCGGTGAGGTCCACACCGCCGTACAGCCTCCAGGCCAGGGCCGCGGAGCCGGCGCTGCCCCGGGACGCGGCGCCGGCCGTGGCCTCGCCGCGCAGGTAGGGCGCGAGGTCGGCGGTGACGCCCACGGCCCCGTACAGGCCGACGCTCGCCTCGGCGCCGACCGTGGCCTTGACCCGGCCGGTGGCGGTCAGCGCGGCGCGGACCGGGGTGCTCGTCATGTCGGCCGCGGCGACCGGCCGCCAGCCCGCGGTCCGCGCGTAGTCGCCGCCGAGCCGGAAGCCGCCCTCGAGGTCCTGCCGTACGTCGACGCTCACCGTGCCGTCCGCCTCGACCTGGAGGTAGCAGGTCAGGTCGAGGTTGACGACCACCGGGACCGGCCCGACCTGGATGACCGGGTCCGCGTGCAGCCTGGCGAAGGGCACCCGCAGCGGCCGGCCGCCGTCCGCGGTCACGGCTGCACGGCCACGCACCGCCCAGCCGGAGGTCCACCGTCCCGACAGGCCGAGGAACGCGGCGTCGGGCGAGAGCGCCGAACCGCCGTCGTAGGAGAACTCGACCTCGGGCGCGACCTCGACGTACCCGGACACCCGCAGGCCCGCGGCCGGCACCCCGGCCTCCGCGCCGACGTCCACGCGCAGGCTGCCCAGGGGCAACCGGGCGCCGCCCGGGCCGGTCGTGCGGCCGCCCGCCGTGGCCCGGGAGACCTCGACGCCCGCCACCAGGGGCTCGACGTCCACCTCCGCGGGGTCGACCGGCACGGTGCCCTCGGCCTTGTCCCGGCCGAGCAGGGCGCTCATCGTGGCGGGCGCGGTCTCGACCCGGGTCCGTGTGCCGTCGTCGTCCAGGACGCGGGTGACCTCGGCCAGCAGCCCGTCGGGGGCGCCCGGGGCAGGACCGCTGGCGATCACGTCGCCGGTCCGCGGCGCCTCGGCGGCGGAGATGACGGCCCGCCGGGTCGTGCCGTCGTACGAGGCGACCTTGAGCGCCGCCCGCCGGGCGCGCCCGTCGCCGCCGGCCCGGGCGACGGCGGTCGAGGTGTTCGTGGGCGCCGCCTTGACGGCGAGGTCGTGGGACGGCGCGGCCTGGACGCCGGCCGCGGCCCGCGCGGTGGCGGACGGTGGTGCGGCCTGGGCGGGGGTGGCGGCCGGGGGATCGGCGGCGGCCGAACACCCGGCGAGCAGGAGGGAGACGGCCGCGGCGGCGGCTAAGCGGACGTGCCTGGAGGCGGATGCGCGCATGGAGGGTCCTCGGAGCGTGTGGTGGGGGGTACGCACGGCAGAGAGGGCGACCCGCGACTTACCGGCGGGTAACAACCGCCCCGAGCATCCCACGCGGCCCGGGCGCCCCGCGGCGGATCCACCCCCGGCCCGGCCATGACCTCGGTCACACGGCACGCTCCCCGCCCCGGCCGAAGCCGTTGTCGGTCCCGCCCCCTACGGTGGCCGCCATGTCCGAACCGTCCGACGCCCCGAAGTCCTTCACGACGTTGTGGACCAACGACCTCTGCCGCCGGCTGACGCGGGGCGGCTACGCCGGACGCCCGCTCCGCGTCCTGTTCGGCGGTCCGCACCAGTCCCTGCCCAGCTTCCGGCTCGCGGGCGTACGGCCGGGCGACCGCGTCTTCCCGCTGCGCGTGCACCGGACCAGGCTCCATGTGCTGGGCCGCCTGGAGGTGGCGCGGATCGTCCCGTACGAGGAGGCCGCGGACGAGCTGGCGAAGCTGCCCGACTGGACGCCGCTGGAGGGCGGTTGCGTGTCCGAGGTGCTGGTCGGCCCGCCCGGCACCCCGCTCGACTTCGGCACCACCGTCCCCGGCGAGCTGCTGGAACGGCTCACCTACCGCTCGCGCCGCGCCGAACGCCGGCTGCGGTTCGTCGAGGACGGCGCTCTGACGCGGTCGGTCGGCCTCCAGGGCGTCTACCGGCTCGCACCCGGGTCGGCCGCCGAACTCGACCGCCTCGTGGACGCGGCCGCCGCACCCGCCGCCGGTCCCGCCGCCGGCCTGGCCGAGGCGGCCGTCAGCCCCGGATGACCCCCGCCGCCCGCGCCGCCGCCAGCCACTGCGGGAACTCCTCCATCAGCGCCGCGTACAGCTCGGCGTCCGACGCCGCCGCGGGCTCCTCCCCGGCGGCGTGGAAACCGGCGTTGTCCACCACCCGCTTGGCGGGCACCGGGAGTTCGTCCAGCTTGCGCAGGAAGTCGAAGTCCTTGCCCGCCGGGTCCCCGAAGCCGACGAACTGCCAGAAGAGCGGCAACCCGGCCGCGGAGCAGAGCAGCCGCTCGGCGGCCGTGCGTGAGGAAGGGCCGCCGTCCGTCTGGAAGATGACGAACGCGGGCTGCGTCGCGCCGGACGCCCGGTAGTGGTCGATCACCGCCTGCATCGCCAGGTGGTAGTTGGTGCGGCCCATGTGGCCGTAGCTGTCGTGGAGCGCGTTGATCCGCCCCTCGTAGCCGTCGAGGCCGATCTCGGCGACGCCGTCCACCTCGGTGGAGAAGAAGACCACCGGCACGACCCCGTCGTCGTCGAGGTTCGCCGCGAGCCCCAGGGCCTGCTCGGCCAGCCGCTGCACCGTGCCGTCCCGGTA
Organism: Streptomyces sp. NPDC059718; assembly: GCF_042733315.1. Taxonomy (NCBI): domain Bacteria; kingdom Bacillati; phylum Actinomycetota; class Actinomycetes; order Kitasatosporales; family Streptomycetaceae; genus Streptomyces; species Streptomyces sp. NPDC059718. The sequence continues at coordinate 52,497 of NZ_JBHWGA010000013.1, read as the reverse complement.
GTGCCGCCGCATGCTGCCGGACCGGTCCAGCACCAGGTACACCGCGGCCCGTTCCCCCGCGACCCCGGCCTTCTCCAGCGACACCCGGGCGCCCTTGTACAGGCTCACCAGCCCGGGCGCCGCCGCCTGTACCTTCTCCAGACTGATGGCCATCGTGCCCCGCCCCCTCACGCTCGCGCTTCCGCCCCGATCGTGCCACCTCCACCCGCCCGGGGTCACCGGTCAGGTGACGCTCCACAGCCGCCGGTAGAAGGCGGTCCGTTCCGGGTCGGGGGCGATGCCGTACGCGTCCAGTAGCGTGCCCTCCCAGCCGGGGCCGTAGTTCCACTCGGTGCTCCAGGTGGCGACGGCCAGATCGGCCCAGCGGTCGGCCACCCCGAGGGCGCCCATGTCGACGTGGCCCGACCAGGTGCCGTCGTCCCCCAGCAGCGTGTTGGGCGCGCAGGGGTCGCCGTGGCACACCACGAGCCGCTCGACGGGCGGCGCCGGCGGCAGGTCCCCCGGCACGTCCCTGCCCGACCGCCGGGCGCGTTCCAGCCGGGTGCCGACGGACCAGTCGTACGGGCAGCGGTCCACGGGCAGCCGCTCGTGCAGCGCGCGCAGCCCGGCGCCCAGCGCGCGCACCGCGGTGGCGGGATCCGCCGTCCAGCGCGGGCTGACGGCACTCTCCCCGGGCAGCCCGCGCGTCACCAGCCAGGCCCCGTCCCCGTCCGCCCCGTGCTCCAGGACGGGCGGCACGGGCGTGAAGCGGCCCGCCCACTCCAGGCGCTCCGCCTCGGCCCGCAGATCCAGCCCCGAGCCCGCCGGCGCCCACTTGGCGAACCGCCGGTCCTCCCCCGCCCCCAGCCGGAACGTCACCCCGCCCGCCTCGTTCCGCCACACGGGCAGCGGCGTCCGCTCCCCCGCCAGCGCCCCGATCGGCGCGGGCACCTCCACCTCGCCGTCCGGCGGCCCCGAAATCCCCACCGCCGCATGCTCCCCCCGAACCCCTCCGAAGGCCAGCCCATTTCCCGCGGCCGGGCGTCCGGCAGGAGTGCCCTACGCGGCCCGGCGCGTGGTCGTGGGTCTCGACGAGGTGGCCAGTGCCGCCAGGCAGGCGGCCACCACCGGCACCGCGACGAGCAAGGCGGCCAGCAGCCCCCAGGGGACCACGATGAGCACGTGCTCGGTGATCCGGGGCGCGGTGCCCTCGTCGAGCTGCCGTTGGTGGAAGGCGAGCGTGATGCGCCGGTCGACCAGGCGGAGGCCGATGGCCGGGACGATCCCGGTCACGGCGCCCAGCACCACGCCTGTGGCGGCCACGACGGCGCATTGGAAGGCGCTGAGCAGTCGGCGGATCCCGGGCGGCGCGCCGACCGCGGCGAGCGTGGCCAGGTCGGTCTCGGCATCGGCGCGTGCCAGGCCGGTCGCGGTTCCGGCGGCGCCGAGTGTGATGACCGCGGCGAAGATGCCCAGCGCCAGCGGCACGACGTCGGCCGGCTCGTCGGGGCCCTCCTCCAGATGGAACCGGACGTCGGCTCCGGTGTCGTCGAGGGCCTGCTGCGTCGTCTGCCGCTGCGTGTCGGTCGGCGGGTGCGTGGTGGTGAAGTAGGCGCCGAACGGCACCGTCCCGACATGCGCCGACCTGGCCGCCGCCCGGGGTACGACCACGTCCACGCCGTAGTTGCGCGGGCTGCCGGGAACTTGGTGGACGGGGAACTCGACGACCCTGCCCGGCGGCTCCTTCCCCCGTGCTTCGGCGGCGTTCGCCGCCAGGTCGTCGGTGACCAGCCGGACGGCGACCCGGCCGTGGGCGTCGACGTTGCGGCGGTCGAGGGAGACGGCCCGCCCGTGCGCCAGGGCCGCCACGGCCCCGGGGTCGTCGACGCCGAGCACCGTCAGCAGTTTCGCGTCGCCGACCAGGACACCGCTGGAAGTCGTCATGCCCACGCTGTTGTACGTGCAGCGCCAGTCATAGGCCAGCGCCCTGAGCCGGGCACGGGGCAGGGAGGACAACGGGTTCGAGGGGCCCATGTCGTACAGCGGGCACTCCTTGGCGGGAGGCCTCAGGACGTCCACGTAACCGCACATCCCGTCCTCGTCGCAGCCGGCACGGCCGGTGAACAACTGGTCCACGTCCGCCTCGACGCCGACGGGCAGGTGCCGGGCGACGGCGCTCCTGGCAGCCGGGGCGGCGCGTCCGCGGTCCTCGTCCACCATCACCGAGACGGCTCCGGTGGGCAGCCAGGCCTCGTACTCCGCGCGCTCCTGGGCGGCCGTGCTGCCGGTGTAGGCCGCGACGGTCACGGTGCCGGCGACGGCGGCGAGCACAGCCGCGACGGCGGGGGCGGTGCGCCCGCGATTGCGTGCGGCGTCCCGCAGCGCCAGGCGCGGCGACAGGCCCCATCGGCGCCCGAGCCGGCCGGCGACGCCCATGAACGTCGGGGTCATCGCGACGACGCCGGTCTCGGCGATGACGCTGCCCACCGCGACGACGACCTTCCACTCGGTCTTCATCGCCCCGAACAGCGCGATCGCGGTCCCGAACAGGAACGCGGCCAGTCCCGCGACGAGGAGCCGCCGTCCGGAGCGCCGTACCCCCTTGCGACCGGTGAGCGCGGCCAGGACCGGCTGCCGCGCCGCCGCGGCCGCGGGCACGGCCGCGGCCACCAGACCCGCCAGCACGGCCAGGAGCGCGATGCCGAGCAGGTCGAGCGGGCGCAAGCCGAGACCTCCGAACCGCGCGCCGCTCCACTCCTCGAGCACGGGGCGCAGGGCCGCGGCCAGGCCGAGACCGAGGACGCTTCCCACCGCGGCCGCGACCACCCCGGCGACCAGACCGCCGCCGAGGACGACGGCCCTGATGTCCCTGGCCTCGCCGCCGCCCGCGCCGACGAGACCGAACTGCCGGCGTGAACGCTGGGCGCCGACGGCGAACGCGGCCCCGGTGAGCAGGCAGACCTCCGCGAGCGCCAGAGCGACGGCGGTCGCCGCCTGGGTGGCCCGCGGGGACACCGGCCGGGGCCTGGGCAGCTCCGGGTGCTCCCGGTACAGCGGCACGTCGGCGCGGGCCGGCGGATGCAGGGTGACGTCCCGCGAGAGCACCGTCACGCCCCGGGTGTTCGCCTCCTTCACCATGGCCCAGCCGTACCCGCCGGGCACCGCCACCAGGAGGGTCCCGGTCGGCGGTTCGAGCGGCGGCGTGCCGGCCGCCGCGAGCACCCGGCCGTAGGGCGCGAGCAGCGTTCCTGGCAGGGCGTTGACCTCGTCCGCGGTCAGGTCCCCGGGACGTTCGTAGGCGCCGACGATGCGGTAGGGGCGGGTGAGGTCCCGCACGGTGAGCCGTGAACCCACCCGCAGGCCGCTCACCTCCAGCAAGTGGGCGGTCACCGCGACCTCGTCGGGGCGGACCGGGTGGCGGCCCTGCTTCAGCGTGATGATGCCGCGGGTCATCGGGTCGGCGGTCCTGAGCTCGAGGACGTCCGCGTTCAACACGCCGTGCCCCGTCCGCACCTTGGCGACGCCGGTGATCTCTTCGAGCGTACGGGCGTGCGGCGGCACGGCCCGCGCGAGGACGGGCGCGGCGGCGGCCGGGGACGGTGAGCCGGCCGGCTCGTCGGCCGCGCCGCCCGCCACCCCCTCGACGGGCGTGCGGTCCACAGCGACGTCGCCGGGGTCGGGCCCTTGGAGGACGGGGCCGAAGCGCGGGTAGCGGAGTTCGGCGTCCGCCTGTCCGAGGGTGCGGTCCAGTTGCTGCTCCGGCGAGAGCTGCGAGCCGCGCAGCGTCACGTCGGCGGCGGACGCCCCCAGGACGGGCACGGCGAGCATGACGACGACGAGCAGGGTGCGGCCCGGGGACCGCCGGGCGTCCCGGCCGGCGATCCGCAGCGCCGCCCGCCAGGCGTGGACTCGGGCGGTCACCGGCCTGCCGTCCCCTCCGTGAGCAGCGCCTCCGCATGCGTCCTCCTGGTCTCGTCGACGACGGTGCCGTCCCGCAGGAAGACCATCCGGTCCGCCCAGGCGGCGAGCCGCGGCTCGTGGGTCACCAGCACGCCGGCCGCTCCGGCGTCGCACCTCCTGCGGAGCAGGGCGAGCACGGAGTCGCCCGTCTCCGAGTCCAGCGCGCCCGTCGGCTCGTCGGCGAGCAGCAGACGGCGCTCCCCGACGAGCGCCCGGGCGATGGCGACGCGCTGCTGCTGGCCGCCGGACATCTCGTCCGGGAAGCGGTCCGCCAGGTGCTCCAGCCCGACGTCGCGCAAGGCGGCGACGGCCTCCTTGCGCGCCCGGCGCACCGGGACGCCGTCCAGTTCGCGGGGGAGGGCGATGTTCTCGGCGGCCGTGAGGGCGGGGATGAGGTTGTAGTCCTGGAAGACGTAGCCGATACGGCGTCGGCGCAGTGCAGCGAGCTCCCTGGGGCCTGCGGTGGTGAGCTCGGTGTCCTCCACCGTCACGCTGCCGGACGTCGGTGCGTCCAGACCGCCCGCGATCGCGAGCAGGGTGGACTTGCCGGAGCCGGACGGTCCCATGACGGCGACGAGTTCGCCCGCGTGGACGTCGAGGTCGACGCCGCGCAGGGCGTGCACCTCGGTGGCTCCGCTGCCGTGCGTCCGTGTCAGGTCGCGTATGCGCAGGAGGGGTTCGGTGGCGAGCAGGGACAAGGCGGTCCTCTTCGAAGGGCGTACGGGGGCCTCGGCAGGCCGTGGGGGGCACATCCGGGGCGCGGTGGTCGGCGGCGGGGCTAGGGACGCGATGCGCGGCGGCGGCCGCCCCGGGGGGTGCCGCCGTCCGCGGCCTCCCGCCCGGGATCCGCATCCGCCTGCCGGGCCCGGGCGGCCGCCGCCACCCTGACCAGCCGCGCCTCGCAGTGGTCGAGCCAGCGCGCCTCGGCCTCGGTCTGGAAGATGAGCTGCTCCAGGACGAGCGCCCAGGCCACTTCCTCCGGCCGGTCCGACGGCGGCTCCGGGGTCCGGGCCTTGAGCCGGGTGTAGTCCTGCATCGCCCGCAGGGTGTGGTGCCTCTGCAGCTGGATGACGTCCCGGACGTCGACCCCCGGCGCGCTCACCGCCATGGCGAGTTTGATCGCGAGTTCGTCGCGGGGCGGGTTGCTGCGGTCGACGGGGCTGCGGTACCAGGAGCCGAGCTCCGCGTGTCCCGCGTCGGTGATGCGGTAGAGCGCGTGGCCCGAGCCGTCCTCACCGTCCTGCGCGACCAGCCCGTCGCGCTCCAGCCGGTTCAGGGTCGTGTAGACCTGGCCGACGTTGAGGGACCAGGTCGCACCGGTGCGACTCTCGAACTCGGCGCGCAGCCGGGCCCCGTAGCGAGGCCCGTGCTCCAGCAGGGCGAGCAGCCCGTGGCGAATCGACATACCGAGTATATATACCAAGTATGTCGGCCCCGCCAACGCCCGTCGCGAGCGCCTGGCCCTGCGAAGGCGCGCTCCATGAAAGGCCGTTCGGGACCCTCGGCCCGGGCTCCTCACCGCCGGAAACCACACGGCGCGCGAAGACACCTGCGCCGACGCAGGCGTATTCGCTGGCGGAGGCAGCGCATCATCGGGTAAGCAAGGAGCGGCGGCCCGGAATCGAGGGTCCGCCGGCGCGCCCCGGGCGCGCCGCAGCAGCAGCATGCGAAGGACGAACACCGTGGCATCTGGCGTCGTGAAGTGGTTCAACGCGGAGAAGGGCTTCGGCTTCATCGAACAGGACGGGGGAGGGCCGGACGTGTTCGCCCACTACTCGAACATCGCCGGCAACGGCTACCGCGAGCTCGCGGAGGGTGAGCACGTCACCTTCGACGTGACGCAGGGGCAGAAGGGCCCGCAGGCGGAGAACATCGTCCGCGGCTGACGGGCTCCCGCCCCGCGCACTGAGTCACGCCGCCCGCGGTGGTGCTGACGTCAGGCGCGGCGGCCCGGCAGACCGCGCGCGGTCTGCCGGGCCGTGTCCCGCGGCCGGGCTGCTGGTCGAGCGGGAAACCCCCACGCTGTCCGCGGCCCGAACGCCGAGATCCCGACCCGACGGTGACCGTCGGATCGGGATCTCGTGTGTTGTGGACCTGAGGGGATTCGAACCCCTGACCCCCTCGATGCGAACGAGGTGCGCTACCGGACTGCGCCACAGGCCCTTGCAACGAGGAAAACTCTAGCATCCCGGCGGGGGTGCTCCGCGCCCCCGGCGCCGGGAGGTCATTCGTTGGCGGCGCGGGGGCGGTCGCGGTCGGCGTGCTGGTCGAACAGGGGGGTGCGGGAGCGGTCGCGGGAGCGGCGCGGGGTGACCGGGGCGGTGGAGAAGGTCGGCCGCGGGGCCGGGACTTCCCAGGTGTCCTCGGTGGGGACGCGCTGCTGGTCGACCCACTCGGCGTGGTCGGTCTGCTCCACGAGGGCGCGCCGGTCGGCCGTCGCGGGCTCCTCGGCGGGCGGTGCGGGCTCGACCACCTCGTGCGCGTCGAGGGGGGCGGGCTCGCGGGTCGTACGGGCCTCACGCAGCCGCTTGGCGGCGTCGGCGGCGCGGCGCTGGTCGAGCTTGACCACGAAGCGGCGGCGTTCCTGGGCGCGCAGGTAGGCGATGTAGAACGTGAGCAGCACGGCGGGCGCGGCCGGGGCCCAGAGGAAGGCGACGCCGCCGACGGCGGCGACGATCATGCACGCGGTGAAGCCCAGGAAGAGCAGCGTGATGGTGCGGCGGCGGGCGGCCAGCACCTTGGCCCGCGGATTGGGCTTCTTGGACTTCCCGGGCTTCGCCTGACCGCCCTGCTTCGCCGGCTTCCCCGACACGCCCGCCTGCCCGCTCTGCCGGGCCTTCGGCTTCACTTCCGTCGCGGGCACGGCAAGGGCCCGGACGTCGACCGCGGGCTCCGCCTCGGCCTCCGATTCCGGGTCCTCCGTCTTGGCGTACCTGCGCTCCAGCGCCGCACGTCCGGACAACAGCCGGATGGCGGTGCTGAAGCGTTCCGTCGGGCGCGCTTCGTTGAGCTCGTCCTGCCTACGGAGCCACATCGGCACCAAGTAGGCAGCCCAGGCCCCGACGATGACTGCGTAGATGAGGCCGCTGCTGCTCACGCATCACACGGTAGGGGGGTTCGCGACAGGGCATACGCAATTTGGCGCGGTGTGTCGCACGATCTGGCTGATACTCCGAAATTTTTTTCTGATTGCGTTCAAGTCGGAGTCGGATCCGGGGCTATTTTCGAACAGATATTTTATTTGTGAGCCGTGCCAGGTCGGGCCTGGTGCCAGCGGTGGAGCATTCCCTCCGGCACCTCCTCCGCCGTCAACGCGAAGACCAGATGGTCACGCCAGGCTCCGTCGATATGGAGATAGCGGGGACGCAGTCCTTCTTCGCGGAAGCCGAGTTTCTCCACCACCCGCCGGCTCGGCATGTTCTCCGGCCGGATGCAGACCTCGACGCGGTGCAGTCCCACCGCGCGGAAGCAGTGGTCGACGGCGAGCGCGACCGCGGTGGGCATGACCCCGCGGCCGGCCACGGCCTCGTCGACCCAGTAGCCGACGTGGGCGCTGCACATGGAGCCCCAGGTGATGCCGGCGACGGTGAGCTGTCCGGCGAGCCGTCCCTGGTACTCGATGACGAACGGCATCATGCGGCCCGCGGCGGCCTCGTGGCGCAGATGGCGGACCATCTGCCGGTAGGTGGGCCGCTGGGTGAGGTGGCCGGGAGGCGCCGGGGGCACGGTGGCCTCCCATGGGCGCAGCCATTCGCGGTTGCGCCGGTTCACCTCGCGCCAGGCCCGCTGGTCGCGCATCCTTATCGGGCGGAGGAGGACGTCCCCGTCCGCCAGCTCGGCCGGCCAGGACCCGTTCAGCTCGGTCTCCCAGACGTAGGGTGGTCGCCGCCGTGGATCTGCTCGACGGCATGGACGAGGATCGGGGCCAGGACGGCCAGGCCGTCCTTGACGCCACCGGTCGACCCGGGGAGGTTCACCACCAGGGTGCGCCCGGCGACACCGCAGACGCCACGGGACAGGGCGGCGGTGGGCACCTTCTCGCGGCCCGCGGCCCGGATCGCCTCGGCGACGCCGGGGACCTCGTAGTCCAGGACGGCGCGGGTGACCTCCGGGGTGCGGTCGGTGGGCGAGATGCCGGTGCCGCCGGTGGTGACGACGACGTCGTACCCCCCGGCCACGGCTTCCCGCAGCGCGCTGCCGACCGGCTCGCCGTCCGGGACGACGCGCGGGCCGTCGACCGTGAAGCCCATGTCCCGCAGCCCGGCGACGATCAGCGGGCCGCCCCGGTCCTCGTAGACCCCGGCTGCCGCGCGGTTGGACGCGGTGATCGCGAGCGCCCTCATCGGCTGCGGCTCCAGTCCCCGGACTTGCCGCCGGTCTTCTCCTCGACCCGTACGTCCGTGATGACCGCGGCCTTGTCGACGGCCTTGACCATGTCGACGACCGTGAGCGCGGCGACGCTCACCGCCGTGAGGGCCTCCATCTCGACACCCGTGCGGTCGGTCGTCCTCACGGTGGCCGTGATGTCCACGGAGGAGTCGCCCACGACCAGGTCGACCTTCACCCCGGAGACCGCCAGCGGGTGGCAGAGCGGGATGAGGTCGGGGGTGCGCTTGGCGCCCATGATCCCGGCGATGCGCGCGGTGGCGAGGGCGTCGCCCTTGGGCACCCCCTCGCCGCGCAGCAGCTCGATGACGCGAGGCGACACCAGGACCCGGCCGGTGGCGCGGGCGGTACGCGCGGTGACGTCCTTCTCCGAGACGTCGACCATGCGGGCCGCCCCCGCCTCGTCGATGTGCGTCAGATGCTGCTGTTCTGTCATCGGTACGGCACTCCCACTGCTCGCCGCGTGCTCGCGTGGGCAGTAACGGTACCCGCTCAGTCGAGCAGCACGACCTCGACCTCCGAGCCCGCCGCGACCTCCGTCGTGTCCTCGGGCACCACGATCAGCGCGTTCGCGTGGGCGAGCGCCTTGACCAGGTGCGATCCGGCCCCGCCCACAGGGGTGACCCGGCCTGTGGAGGGGTGGTAGCGGCCGCGCAGGAACTGCCGCCGTCCCTTGGGCGAGGAGGTCAGTCCGCCCTCGCAGACGGCCTGCACGGTCGTCCGGAAGACCGGCTCCACGCCCATGAGGGTGCGGATCGCGGGCCGGACGAACAGCTCGAAGGAGACGTAGGCGCTGACCGGGTTGCCGGGCAGGGCGAGCAGCGGGGTGCGCTCGGGCTCCGGCGGCGCGGCGTCCGCGTCCCCACCGCCGCCCTCCGCCTCGCTGCGCGCGCCGACGTCGATGAAGCCGAAGCCCTGCGGCTTGCCGGGCTGCATCGCCAGCTTGCGGAACTCGATCTCCTCGCCGAGGGCCTCCTTCACCACGTCGTACGCGCCGACGCTGACGCCTCCGCTGGTGACCACGAGGTCCGCCCGGATCAGCTGGTCCTCGACGGTGGCCCGGAAGGTCTCGGCGTCGTCCGCCACCGCGCCCACGCGGTACGACTGGGCGCCGGCCTCGCGGGCGGCGGCCGTGAGCATGTAGCTGTTGGAGTCGTGGATACGGCCCGGGCCGAGCTCCTCGCCGGGCGGGACCAGCTCACTGCCGGTGGAGACCACGACCACCCGCGGCCGGGGCCGCACCCGTACGGTGGCCCGGCCGACGGCGGCGAGCAGGGCGATCTGCGGCGGGCCCAGCACCGTGCCGGCGCTCAGCGCCAGCTCACCCGCGGCGACGTCGCTGCCCCGGGCGCGGACGTGGTCGCCCGGCCCCACCGGCCGGTAGACCCTGACCTCGCCGCCCACGGCGTCGGGGCTCCGGCTCGCGGCCGGCATGCCGAGGACCGGGGCACCGCCGGTGCCGCCGTCGGTCCACTCGACGGGGACGACGGCCTCGGCACCGGGGGGCAGCGGGGCGCCGGTCATGATCCGGGCGGTCTGCCCGGGCCCCACCGTGGGCAGTTCGCCGCTGCCGGCCGCCACGTCACCGATGACGGTGAGCACGGCCGGATGGGATGCGTCGGCGCCCTGGGTGTCGGTGGTGCGGACCGCGTAGCCGTCCATCGAGCTGTTCGCGAAGGGCGGCAACGCGACCGGCACCATCACGTCCTCGACGAGGACGCACCCCTGTGCGTCGAGGAGTTGCAGCTCGATGGGTTCCAGCGGCTTCAGCTGCCGCAGGATGTTGTCGAGGTGCTCCGAGACGGACCAGACGCGGTCGGCCGTGCCACTGCTCAAGCTTGCATCTCCTCGCTGACATACGTGCGCAGCCAGGACCGGAAGTCCGGGCCCAGGTCATCACGTTCGCATGCCAGTCGGACAATCGCACGCAGGTAGTCGCCACGGTCTCCGGTGTCGTAGCGCCGGCCGGTGAAGATGACACCGTGCACGGGGCCGTCCGGGCCGTCCTGCTGGGCCAGTTCGCGCAGCGCGTCGGTCAGCTGGATCTCGCCGCCGCGGCCCGGCTGGGTCTTGCCGAGCACCGCGAAGACCGACGGGTCCAGCACGTAGCGCCCGATGACGGCGTAGGCGGAGGGGGCCTCGCCCGGCGCGGGCTTCTCGACGAGGTCGGTCACGCGGACCACGTCGTCGTCAGCGGTGGGGACTATGGCGGCGGAGCCGTAGAGGTGGATCTGGCTCGGGTCGACCTCCATCAGCGCGACGACGCTGCCGCCGTACTGCTCCTGCACCTCGATCATGCGGCCGAGCAGCGGGTCGCGGGGGTCGATCAGGTCGTCGCCGAGCAGCACCGCGAAGGGCTGGTCGCCGACGTGCGGCTCGGCGCAGAGCACGGCGTGGCCGAGGCCGCGCGGGTCACCCTGGCGGACGTAGTGCATGGTGGCGAGGTCGCTGGACTCCTGGACCCTCGCCAGGCGGGCCTCGTCGCCCTTGGCGGTCAGCGCCGACTCGAGCTCGTAGTTGCGGTCGAAGTGGTCCTCGAGCGGCCGCTTGTTCCGGCCTGTGATCATGAGGACGTCGGAGAGGTTCGCGGCGACGGCCTCCTCCACGACGTACTGGATGGCGGGCTTGTCGACCACCGGCAGCATTTCCTTGGGAGTCGCCTTCGTGGCGGGCAGGAAACGGGTGCCGAGGCCGGCGGCGGGGATCACAGCCTTGCTGATCCGGGTACGTGCGTGCGTCATGAGGCAACGATAACCGCTGTATATGAGGTGAAGATGAAGTTCCGGTTGCTTGATGGGGATAGGCGGCGGTTGCGCGTCAAATGAGTGACAAAAACGTTAACAAGAGGGAGTTGCGGGAGCACCTCCTCCAGGTGAGGCGCAGGTTGACGGCTCATGACCGCGCGGTGGCCGAGCGGGCGATCGCGCAACACGCCCTGGATCTGAACGAATTGTCCGGTGCCCGAACGGTGGCGGCCTACGTGTCGATGGGCGGCGAGCCCGGCACCCGCGCGCTGCTCGACGTGCTGCGCGAGCGCGGGGAGCGGGTGCTGCTACCGGTCCTGCTGCCGGACAACGACCTCGACTGGGCCCCGTACGAGGGCTCCGGCGGCCTGGTGCGGACCGCCCGCGGCCTGTACGAGCCCACCGGCCCCCGGCTCGGCCCGGCAGCGGTGACCGGGGCGGACGCGGTCCTGCTCCCGGGGCTGGCCGTCGACGGCCGGGGCCTGCGGCTGGGCCGCGGCGGGGGCTCGTACGACCGGGTCCTGGCCCGGCTGGACACGGCGGGGGTGACGCCCGCTCTGGTGGTGCTGCTGTACGCGCACGAGGTGCTGGACCGGGTGCCCGACGAGCCGCACGACCGGCCGGTCGACGCGGTGGTCACCCCGGAGGGCGTACGGCGCTTCGGGGACGGCTGAGGGGGGCGGGCCCGACGGCCCGCCCCCCTCTCGTGCTCTGTCGTCGCACGCCGCCCGTGCGGGCTACGGGGTCAGCGCGAGGGTGTCCTCCGTGGCCCCGTCGACCGGCTGCTTGGTGAAGACCCACGGCAGCAGCTCGCCCTTGGCCCACTTGGTGGTCTGGTCGGTGTAGTGCGAGCTGTAGGCGTGGCCCGAGGCTCCGGTCAGGTTGATCCACCGGGACTTGTCGAAGTCGTCGAGCGAGACCACCATCCGCATCGACGGCACCCAGACGACCTCGTAGCCGCCGGCCGCGTTCCAGCCGGTCGCGTTGACCGCGGCCTCACCGCCGCCGAGCTGCCACGGGCCGCGGTTGAGCAGCCACCGGACGACCGCGGGACCGCCGGTGCCCAGGGTCTGGTTGCGCAGGTCCAGCGTGTGGAGGCGGCCCCAGCTCCAGGTGTCGATGTTCTTGCCGAGCTTCGCGGTCAGCTCGTAGCGGGCGTCCTTCATGGCCTGGGCGAGCAGCTCGTCGCGGGTGGTGCGGGTCCGGCCGCTGTCCTTGTCGTAGAAGGCCGTGGGGGAGGTCGTCCACCACGGGTTGTCCTCGTCGTCCAGGATCGAGCGCACGACCTCGAACCAGCGGTCGCCGCCGTCCGGCTGCGCCTGGTCCGCGGCGCGCCGGCCGCACTCGCGCACCAGCTTGGACGTGCCGTCGAGGTCGTCGACCGGGCCTGAGCGGTCGGCGGCCGGGACGGTCAGGCACTGGCCCTCGGGGCGCAGCTCCTTGGGCAGCTTGTTGCCGAAGGCCAGCTTGAGGACGTTGCGCCAGACGGCGTTGAAGTAGGCCGCGGGGGCGGAGTCGGAGTCCTGGTTGTAGTCCCAGCCCTCCAGCAGCTTCTGGGCGTTGCGGACGTAGTCGTCCTTGTCGTCCTTGATGTCGATCTTCAGCAGGTACGGCACCAGGAGCTTGGCGATCTCGCTGCTGTTGTCGCCCTGCATCTCCTGCATGTCGTCCATGGAGACCAGGCCGCCGTCCTTGATCTTGGACTGGACCAGGTCGTTTATCCGCTGGCTGCGGGTGCCGTAGCCCCAGTCCCGGGTGAGCAGGTAGGGGTACTCGTCCTGGTCGACCACGGCTTGGTTGGCGGTGACGATGTAGCCGCGCTCCGGGTCGTGCTCGTACGGCATCGCGGAGAAGGGGATCCACTTCTTCCACTGGTACCGCGGGTCCCAGCCCGGGGCCGGGTAGGTGCCGTCGTAGCCCGCGGCGCGGACCGGGATCCGGCCGGGGGCCTGGTAGCCGATGTGGCCCTTGGCGCCCTTGTTGTCGGCGTAGATCAGGTTCTGGGACGGGACGGCGAAGTCGCGGGCGGCGGCCCGGAACTGGTCCCAGTCGGTCGCGGTGTCGAGCTCGAAGACCGCGTCCATGGTGTTGGACGGGTCCAGCGCGGTCCACCGCAGGGAGACCGCGTAACCCTCGCCGCGGTCGGGTGCGGAGTTCGGCACCGGTGCGCGGTTGCCGACGGTCCGCAGCTCGGCGCTGCGGTCGGAGATCACCGGGCCGTTCCTGGTGCTGCGCACCGTGATCGTGCGGTCGTCACCGCCGGCGACCTTGATGGTCTCCTTGCGGGTCGTGAAGGACTCCTGCTTGCCGTCGTAGAGGTACGTGTCGGCGGTGACCTTCTCCAGGTAGAGGTCGGTCACGTCGGCACCGAGGTTGGTCATGCCCCAGGCGATCGACTGGTTGTGGCCGATGATCACACCGGGCATGCCGGAGAACGTGTAGCCGGCCACGTCGAAGGGGCAGGCCTTGCCGACACTGTTGCAGTGCAGGCCCATCTGGTACCAGAGCGAGGGCATCTGCGGGGCCAGGTGGGGATCGTTGGCCAGCAGCGGTTTGCCGGTGGTGGTGTGGTAGCCGGAGACCACCCAGGAGTTGGAGCCGATGCCGTTGCCGTTGGGGCCCAGCAGCGCGGGGATCTGGTCGAGGGTGTCGGAGAGCGAGGCCAGCTGGGACGTGACGTTCTGCGTCGCGTCGGAGGTGGAGGCGGCGTCGGTGCCGGTGCCGTCGCCTGAACCCGTGCCGTCGCCCGAACCCGTGCCGTTGCCGGTGCCGGTGCCGGTTTCCGTACCGGTTCCGGAGTTCGTGCCCGATTCCGTGGTGGTTACGGGCGGTTCGTACTCGTCCGTGAGGTCGTTGACCTTCCCGCCCTCGACGATCGGCTTGTTCCGCTCGTACGGGTAGTCGGGGTAGAGCTGTTCGATCTGCTTGCGGCTCAGCCGGCTCGACAGCAGCGAGCGGTCGATCTCGTCCTGCATGTTGCCGCGCAGGTCCCAGGCCATCGCCTTGAGCCAGGCGACCGAGTCGACCGGGGTCCACTTCTGCGGCACGTAGTCGTTGCTGAACTCCAGCGCCGCGTACTCGACGGACAGGTCGGCGCCGGAGTGGCCGTCCAAGTAGGCGTTGACCCCGTCGGAGTACGCCTGGAGGTACGTCTTCGTGGTGGCCGACAATTTCTTGTCGTACTCCTGCTGCGCGACCCGGCGCCAGCCGAGCGTGCGCAGGAAGGCGTCGGTCTCGACCTGGCCGCTGCCGAACATCTCCGACAGCCGGCCGGCGGTCAGGTGCCGGCGCACGTCCATCTCGTAGAAGCGGTCCTGGGCCTGGACGTAGCCCTGGGCGCGGAACAGGTCCTCGGCCGTGTCGGCGTAGATCTGCGGGATGCCATTGCCGTCCCGCTTCACTTGGACGGCGCCGGTCAGGCCCTTGAGCTGCAGGGTTCCGGTGGTCTGCGGGAGGGAGGCGCGGACGGTCGCGACACTCCAGTACGACCCGTAGACGATGCCCGCCACGAGCACGAGCACGACCCCGATCACGATGAGGCGCGTGCGGCGGGACTTCTTCTTGGCGGGCATCGATGTCCTTCGAACGGCAGGGTGGACCGATTGCTAGGGGCCACCTTAGGCGTACCGGCCCGTAGCTCCCCAGGCGGTGTCCTTACCTGTGGACGGAGATCGCCACAACGCCAAGCACAGGTAAAATATTAGGTAAGGCAATGAACTTCGTTGGAAGGACCGGCTCCTGACTGTCGACCGCCTCAATGAACTCCTGCTGGTGTGCGCCCTCGTGCTGCTCATAGCGGTGGTTGCCGTGCGCCTCTCCTCGCGCAGCGGCCTGCCCAGCCTGCTCCTCTACCTGGGCATTGGGGTCGCGATAGGACAGGACGGACTGGGAGTCGCCTTCGACAACGCCGAATTGACGCAAGTGTTGGGATATGCCGCACTTGTGGTGATTCTGGCCGAGGGTGGTCTCGGCACCCAGTGGCGGGAGATCAAACCGGCGGTCCCGGCGGCGGCGGTCCTGGCGACCTTCGGCATCGCGGTCAGCGTCGGCATCACGGCCTCGGCGGGGCACTACCTCGTCGGGTTGGACTGGCGGCATGCGCTCCTCATCGGCGCGGTCGTCTCGTCCACCGACGCGGCGGCCGTCTTCTCGGTGCTGCGCAGGGTGCCGCTGCCGAGCCGGGTGACCGGCGTGCTCGAGGCGGAGTCCGGTTTCAACGACGCCCCGGTGGTCATCTTGGTGGTCGCCTTCTCCGAGCACTGGCCGGTGCACAACTGGGGACTGCTGCTGGGCGAGATCACCCTGGAACTGGCGATCGGCGCCGCGGTCGGCCTGGCCGTCGGCATGCTCGGCGCGTTCGCGATGCGCCACGTCGCGCTGCCCGCCTCCGGCCTCTACCCGATCGCGGTCCTGGCGATCGCCGTCCTCGCCTACGCGGGCGGGGCGCTCGCGCACGGCTCGGGCTTCCTCGCCGTGTACGTCGCCTCCGTCGTGCTGGGCAACGCCAAGCTCCCGCACCGCCCGGCCACCCGGGGCTTCGCGGAGGGGCTGGCCTGGCTGGCGCAGATCGGCCTGTTCGTGCTGCTGGGCCTGCTGGTGACCCCGCACGAACTCGGCGACGACATCGTGCCGGCGCTGGTGGTCGGCCTGGTCCTGACGGTGGTGGCGCGGCCGGTGTCGGTGACGGCGAGCCTGCTGCCGTTCCGCACGCCCTTCCGCGACCAGGTGCTGCTGTCCTGGGCCGGGCTGCGCGGGGCGGTGCCCATCGTCCTGGCGACGATCCCGATGGTGGCGGGCGTCCGGCAGAGCGAGCGCATCTTCAACATCGTCTTCGTCCTGGTGATCGTCTACACCCTCGTGCAGGGTCCGACCCTGCCGTGGGTCGCCCGCAGGCTCCGGCTCGGGGACCCGGGGGCCGCGGAGGACCTGGGGATCGAGTCGGCGCCCCTGGAGCGGCTGCGCGGACACCTGCTGTCGGTGCGGATCCCGGAGCACTCGCGCATGCACGGCGTGGAGGTCAGCGAACTGCGGCTGCCCCCGGGCGCGGCGGTCACCCTGGTCGTCCGCGAGGACAGGAGCTTCGTCCCGCTGCCGACGACGGTGCTGCGGCATGGTGACGAACTTCTCGTCGTCGCCACCGACCCGGTGCGGGACAAGGCGGAGGCCCGGCTGCGGGCGGTGGGACGCGGCGGCAAGCTGGCCGGATGGCTGGAATCGGGCGGTGGGCCCGGCCGTTAACATGGCTGTCGACAGTCACCACCAACTCTGCCTGACGCAGAGCTGGCGCGACCGCCCGGCGGCCGGAGAGACCCGGTATCTACCTCGGTCATGCGCGAGAGGACAGCTCTCGGCGCACAGGAACGCGACCAGGCGTCCAGGGTGCGCTACCAGGCGGCGGAAAGGCCCGGCCGTGGCATCCACGGTCACTCGTACGTCCCGTTCGTCCCGATCGTCCCGTCCTTCGGGTTCCTCCCATCCGTCGGGCTCTTCCCGTCCTTCCCGTACCGCGGCGCGCCCGGGATACGGGCAGCTGCTGCGCACGCCGGGTGCGTGGGCCTTCCTGCTGCCCGGGTTCGCCGCGCGCCAGCCCTTCGCGATGCTCACCATCGGCATCGTGCTGCTGGTGCAGCACACCACCGGCTCCTACGGCACCGCCGGTGCGGTCTCGGCCGTCACCGGCGTCGCCATGGCGCTGTTCGCCCCGCTGAGCGGCAAGTTCTCCGACCGCTTCGGCCAGGGAGCCGTGCTGCTGCCCGGGGTGCTCGTCCACGCGGCGTCCGGGACGCTGCTCGCCGTGCTCGCGCTGGCGCACGCGCCGCTGTGGGCGCTGCTGGCGGTTGCGGTGCCCACCGGCGCCTCGGTGCCGCAGGTCGGCCCCATGGTGCGGGCCCGCTGGGCGGCCACGCTGCCGGCCGGGTCGCCGCTGCTGCAGACGGCGGCGGCCTTCGAGTCGGTCACGGACGAGTTCACCTTCGTCATCGGGCCGGTGCTGGCCACGGCGCTGGCCACCGGGGTGCACCCGGCGGCCGGGCTGCTGTCCGAGGCCGTGCTGACGCTGGCCGGCGGACTGCTCTTCGCCGCGCAGCGGCGGACCGCGCCCGCACCGTCCCGGTCCGTCCCCGGGGCCCGGAAGCGGGAGGCCTCGGCGCTGACCGTTCCCGGTGTGCGGGTGCTGGCCGTGGCCTTCCTCGGGATCGGCGCCGTCTTCGGCGGCATGCAGGTCTCCATGACGGCTTTCACCGAGGAGATCGGGCGGCCCGGCATCAACGGCCTGCTCTACGGGACGTTCGCGGCCGGCAACATGCTCGCGGGCATCGCGTGCGGCGCCGTCGCCTGGAAGTCCGGACCCAAGCGGCGCATGGTGGCCGGCTACACGGCACTGACCCTGGCCACCTCGATGCTGTGGGCGGCGCACGCCGTGCCGCTGCTGGGCGGGCTCGGGCTGCTGGTCGGGCTCACCATCGCCCCGGCCCTGATCACCGGCTACACCCTGGTCGACGCGCTGGTGCCGGCGGGGATCCGTACGGAGGCCTTCACCTGGCTGACCGGCGCGGTGGCGCTGGGCCAGGCGGCGGCCGCCACCGCCGCCGGACGGCTGGCCGACGGGCTCGGGGCGAGCGCCGGGTTCACCGTGCCGCTGGTGGGCACCGGCCTGGCCCTCGTCACGCTGCTCGTACTGCGTGACCGGCTCGCGCCGAGGCAGTCCGAAGTGGTCGCGGCACGCGGCGCCGGAACCGGCCACGGCAGTGGCATCGGTCACCGAGACCCGGTCACGGTGGACTGAGGCCGCGGAATGCTGCACTATTGACCGTCGTTAGCACTCAATGAGTCAGAGTGCCAGGAGGAGCAAGTGCCGACGTACCAGTACCAGTGCACCGCCTGCGGCGAGGGCCTCGAGGCGGTGCAGAAGTTCACCGACGACCCGCTGACCGAGTGCCCGGCGTGCAACGGCCGGCTGCGCAAGGTCTTCTCCGCGGTCGGCGTCGTCTTCAAGGGATCCGGCTTCTACCGGACCGACAGCCGCGGATCGTCGTCCAGCAGCACGCCGGCCGCCAAGAGCAGCGGCTCGGAGTCGAAGTCCTCTTCGGACTCCAAGAGCAGCGGCTCGGCCGGCTCCACCGGCTCTTCCAGCGGCTCCACCAGCTCGGCGAGCACCTCGGCCGCCTGAGCGGAGTCCACGGCACCCTCGCCTGGTGAAGGCCCCCGTCGCGGGCGACGGGGGCCTTCGGCGTGCCCGCACGAGCGCTTTCGTGCTGCAGCGCCGAGGCCTCCGGTCGCAGACTGGAGACATGCTGAGTGGTTGGGTCGTCGACCGGCCCGGGCCCATGGTCACGGAGCCGCTGGTACGCGTCGGACGCCCCAAGCCGGTGCCCGGACCGCGTGAACTGCTGCTGCGCGTGGAGGCGTGCGGCGTGTGCCGCACCGACCTGCACCTGGCGGAGGGGGACCTGCCGCCGCACCGCCGGGAGACCGTCCCCGGACACGAGGTGGTGGGGCGGGTCATCGGCACCGGCGAGTCGGCCGGCCGCTTCGCCGAGGGCGACCGGGTGGGTGTCGCCTGGCTCCGCGGCACGTGCGGGAACTGCGCCTACTGCCTGACCGGCCGCGAGAACCTGTGCCCGTACTCGCTCTACACCGGCTGGGACGCCGACGGCGGCTTCGCCGACTTCACCACCGTGCCCGAGGACTACGCCTACGCGCTGCCCGAGGACGCCGACGGCCGTGACGCCGTGCACCTGGCGCCCCTGCTGTGCGCGGGCATCATCGGCTACCGCGCCCTGCGCCGCAGCGACCTGCCGGCCGGCGGGCGGCTGGGCATCTACGGCTTCGGCGCGTCCGCGCACATCGCCGCCCAGGTCGCGCTGGCCGAGGGGGCGACCGTGCACGTACTGACCCGCTCGGAGCGGGCGCGGGAGCTCGCGCTGGAGCTCGGTGCCGCTTCCGCGGGGGCGGCGGCGGACCGGCCGCCGGAGCCGTTGGACGCGGCCATCCTCTTCGCCCCGGTCGGCGACCTGGTGCCGACCGCCCTGGAGGCCCTGGACCGGGGCGGCACGCTGGCGATCGCGGGCATCCACCTCAGCGACATCCCGGCACTGAACTACCAGCGGCATCTGTTCCAGGAACGCGGTCTGCGCAGTGTCACCTCCAACACACGACAGGACGGACAGGAGTTCCTGGCCCTGGCCGCCAGGATCGGGATCCGGGTGACCGCCACTCCCTATTCCCTGGACCACGCGGACCGGGCGCTGTCCGACCTGGCCGCCGACCGCGTCAACGGTGCGGCGGTCCTGGTGCCGGGCTGAGAGGTGGGCCGGCCCGTGGGCGGCGCCGTGGGCAGCGCCGAACGGGATGAGTGGGGGACGGGACGGGACAGGACGGGGTGGGGACGGAGCCGAGCGACAGCGAGAAGGAGGCACCGCCATGGACACCACCCACGGACCGGTCGTGGTCGGCACGGACGGCTCGCCCCGCGCCACCGCTGCGGTGATGTGGGCCGCCGGTGAGGCCGTGCTGCGCGATCGCCCGCTGCACATCCTGCACGCGGCCGGCATCGCGACCCGTTCCGGCAGGAACCTGTCCCCCGAGACCGCACAGCTGGTCCTCGACGGCGGCCGCGCCCTGCTGGACGAAGCGGCGGCTTCGGCCACCGGCCGCTATCCGGACCTGGCGGTCTCCACCTCACTCGGCAAGGGCAAGCCCGCCGACAGTCTGCTGGCCCAGTCCCTGGCGGAGGGCCTGACCGTCGTCGGCTGCCGTGGACGCGGTGGCTTCCACGCGCTGCTGCTGGGCTCGGTCGGGCTACGGGTGGCGACCCAGGCGCGCGGGCCCGTGGTCGTCGTGCGGGGCACCGAGCAGCCGTCCACCGGTGTCGTCCTGGTCGGGATCCGGGACGACACCGATCTGGCCACCGTGCGCTTCGCCGCCGACGAGGCCCGGCTGCGGAAGGCCACCCTGCGCCTCCTGACCGCGTGGAGCCTGCTCGGGGCCGTGGGCGAGATGGTGCCGGGGCTGGACGACGCCACCTCGGTCGGTGACCGGGAGGCAGCAGCGGAGCAGCATGTCGCCGACACGATCCGCGAGGAGTATCCGGACCTCACCGTGACCGTGGACCTGGTCAAGGCCTCCTCCGCGAGCGGTGCCCTGGTGGATGCCTCGGCCCATGCCGATCTGCTCGTCGCGGGTGCCCGGCGGCATCAGCGCTCCAGCGGCCGGCTGGCCCATGTGACCCACGCCGTGCTGCACCACGCACACTGCCCCGTGGCCGTCTTCCACCACGCCTGACCCCGATCCCCCGCGAGCCGCAAAGGCCCTCTCCGCGCGCTACACGGTGCGTATGAGGCTGCCCGTGATGTGGGTGGGGACGATGCGTATCCACAGATCGTCCTCACCCCCGGACCACGGGCCGGGGTGGGCCTCCAGGACGCGAGCGTCCTCAGGATCGACGACGTGCTCGGCGACCCCCAGGACGAGCACGCTCCATCCCGCGCTGAGGCAGGCGTCGAGCTGATCGACCTCGAAGGCGACCTCGCTGCCCCGGGCGAGGGACGGGGGTGCGCCAGCGGCCGTGCGGTAGACGATGGCCCCGTCGACGACCACGTAGTTCACCGGGACGACCGCGGGGTGGCCGCCGGTGGTGAGAGCGATCCTGCCGACGTCATGGCCGGACAGCCGGGTCCAGCACTCCTGCGACAGCAGTTCCTCCATCACCGGCGGGCCGGCGGCCTCGGTCTCCCCGGGGACCTGCTCGGCGTCGCCCCCCAGGAGGTGGCTGGCGGTGGTCCGCAGCGCCCCCGCGAGCCGGAGCAGGGCGTTGGTCCCGATGGTGTGATGGCACTGCTCCTCCACGTACCGCACGTAGCTCGGCGTCATGCCGGCCTTGGCGGCCACTTCCTCGCGGCTGAGCCCCAGTTGTTCCCGCCGCTGCGCGACGCGACGGCTGACGTCCCCCGGATGGGCTCTCGACCTCTCGGACGGGCCGTCGCGCAATGACTGCCTGGGCACGTCGACCACCTCCCGCTCTCGGGCTCGGACGCTTCGGTTCGCTACCAGCAAGCACACCACCGCGGGCGCCGCGCCGCCAGACCCGCCCGGCCCATCCCCTCGAACGGGTGACCGAGTTATCCACAACCGGCCGGTACTCCACAGGCCGCCGGGGGGGGCCGCGCCGCGATGCGTCATGGTGGTCCTGCCAGGCCGGATGCGCCGGTGGACGAGGGCCCGATGACGGGGGTGGTCGAGATGGTGGACAGCGGTGGATGCGCGCTGTGGAGGGACGGCGGTGACGTGCCGGTGCCGCCGGCGGGCGCGGGAGCGGGCGCGCCCGCCCCGTGCGTGGTTCCGTTGTTCGCACCGATCAGGGCGGGTGGCGGGCGGCACCGGTTGCGGCGTGCGCTGCGCCGACGGCGGCGGATGGTGGCCGCGGGCCTGGCGATGACCGCGGCCGCGCTGGCCGCCGCGGCGCCCCGTACGGATCCGCAGCCCGGCCGGGCAGGGCGGGAGGGCCCCGCTCCGGCGCCCGCCCCGGCGGCACGGGACATGGTGCGGGCGCCGGTGCGCATCGCGGACGCGGCGGCGGCCGGGCTGGTGCGGCCCGGTGACCGGGTGGACATCCTCGCGGCCGCGCGCGTGGTGGCCCGCGGGGCGCCCGTGGTGGCCGTGCCCTCCCCCGCCGACGGCGCCCCGGGTGGCGGGGCGACCGGCGTGGACGGGGGCGGGTTCGGGGGCGGTGCGCTCATCGTGCTGTCGGTCCCGCGCCGGACGGCGGCCGCGCTGTCTGGTGCCGGAGCCACCTCGCCCCTGGCGGTGGCGCTGCGCTAGCCGCACTCCGTGAGAAAGGCAACCGGCGGGGAGGCGCGCGGCGCCACCCCTTACCCTCGGAGGCCGAACCGCTCACCCACCTCCGTCACCGCCGGCCCCCACGCCGGCGGCGCCCGGCGGACACCACCAGGCCCCACGGGTCCCCCGGGCCGAACTGCACGGTCGTTCTTCGAAAGGAAATCGTCCCTTGAAGGGCTTCAAAGCCTTCCTGCTGCGTGGCAACGTCGTCGAGCTCGCTGTGGCGGTCGTCGTCGGCGCCGCGTTCAGCAAGATCGTCGACGCGTTCGTGAAGGGCCTCATCAATCCGGTGATCGGTGCCATCGGCACCAAGAACCTCGACGGCTACACCCTCTGCATCGAGCCGCCCTGCACCGTCGTCAACGGCGAGCTCACGAAGGGCGTGGGCCTCCTCTGGGGCGCGGTCGCCGGCGCGGCGCTGACGTTCCTCATCACGGCCGCGGTCGTGTACTTCCTGCTGATCCTGCCGATGAACAAGCTCAACGAGCGGCGCAAGGAGGGCAAGGAAACGGCGGTGGCCGGCCCGACGGAGCTGGAGCTGCTGACCGAGATACGCGACCTGCTCGCCCGCCAGCAGCAGGGCCACGGCGGCGCTCCCGGCATCCCCTCCCCCTACGGCCACAGCGGTACCAACCGGACGTATCCGTAGCGGCCGTCCGCCTCAGATGTGGTGCGGGGGCTTCTCGTCGAGGAAGCGCGCGAGATCTCCCGCACCACCCTGGCCGGGGCGCTCGCCCCACCCTGTGTCGGTGTCGTCGGACGACTGCCGGTCCAGCGGGTCGTCGAAGACCAGCGCCGGCACGTGCTCGCGCGGCGCTTGCGGGGCCGGGGCCGCGGCGGGCCCCGTAGCGGGGTCGGGGGTGCTGCTCATGCCGTCCAGGGTACGGGGCCGTCCACCCGCCCGGCCGCGACGAAGGCCCGGCCGTACGCACGCGGGCGACGCACGACCGGGCCGGCCGGGGAAAGGGTCGAACCCCGGTACAGGGGGGTGGCACCGGGGCTCGAGTCTGTGGTGGCGCGGGCGCCTGCAGCGGCGCCCGCCTGACGTCAGGCCGCCTCGATGGACAGCCCGGTTGCGCGCGCCATGCGCTTGAGGTCCGCCAGCGCGTGCTTCTCGATCTGCCGGATCCGCTCACGCGTCAGCCCGTGCTGCTTGCCGACCTCGGTCAGCGTGCGCTCGCGGCCGTCCACGATCCCGTACCGCGCCCGGATGATGGACGCCGTCCGGTCGTCGAGCCGGTCGATCAGATCCTCCAGTTCCTCACGCCGCAGCATGACGAGTACGGAGTCCTCCGGCGAGGCCGCCGACGTGTCCTCGACGAGATCGCCGAACTGGGTCTCGCCCTCGTCATCAACCGACATGTTCAGGCTCACGGGGTCGCGCGCCCAGTCCAGGACGTCGGAGATCCGTTCCGGGGTGGAGCCGAGCTCGGCCGCGATCTCCGCGGGCTCCGGGTCGCGCCCGTGCTCGCGGTTGAACTCGCGCTGCACCCGGCGCACCCGTCCCAGCTCCTCCACCAGGTGGACGGGGAGCCGGATGGTGCGCGACTGGTCCGCGATGGACCGGGTGATCGCCTGACGGATCCACCACGTCGCGTACGTGGAGAACTTGAAGCCCTTGGTGTAGTCGAACTTCTCGACGGCGCGTACCAGGCCTGCGTTGCCCTCCTGGATGAGGTCGAGCAGCGGCAGGCCGCTGCGCGGATAGCGTCGCGCGACGGCGACGACCAGGCGCAGGTTGGAACGGATGAAGACGTCCTTGGCCCGCGCACCCGCGGCGGCTATCGTCTCCAGTTCCTCTCGGCCGGCGTCCGCTCCCTGACCCAGCTCCTCGCCCGCGAGGAGCTGCTCGGCGTAGACGCCGGCCTCGATCGCCCTGGAAAGCTCGACTTCCTGCGCGGCGTCGAGCAGCGGCGTGCGCGCGATCTCGTCGAGGTACATGCCGACGAGGTCGCGGTCGGCCATCTCGCCGTGGCCTGCGCGAGCGCTGCTGTTCCCGCCGGTGGTGCTGCGGGCGACGGCACGGGTTGCCATGCGTGCTCCCTTGCGAAGGTTCGGTCGGGTGTCGGATCGAGTGAGCTGCCCCTCCAGCAGCTTCACGCGTGCCTTTCGGCTGCCCACTCGAAAAGAGATAACGACTGGAATCCGGACACAATTCCCAAGCGCCGCCCCGTTTTTTACGATCTTGCAGTACCCTGTCCGGCCACAGCCGGAGGTGGATCATTGCCCGAGTCCGTCGAAGTGCAGGTCAGGCCGGGTGGGGAAGAGGACCTGCAGGCCCTCACCGACCTCTACAACCACTACGTCCGTGAGACACCGGTCACATTCGACCTGGAGCCCTTCTCCCCGGAACAGCGCCGCCCTTGGCTGCTCTCCCACCCGGAAGACGGACCGCACCGCCTTTTGGTTGCCCACGGGACGGAACAGGACGGCACGAACGGCCTGCTCGGATACGCCACGAGCAGCCCGTTCCGCCCGAAGGCCGCGTACTCCACCTCCGTGGAGACCTCCGTGTACTGCGCCCCGGAGGCCGCGGGCCGCGGCGTCGGCACCCTGCTCTACACGGCGCTCTTCGAGGCCCTGCGGGGCGAGGACCTGCACCGCGCGTACGCCGGGATCGCACAGCCCAACGAGGCGTCCGTCCGCCTGCACACCCGTTTCGGCTTCCGCCCGCTGGGCGTCTACCGCGAGGTCGGCCGGAAGTTCGGCCGCTACTGGGACGTCGCCTGGTACGAGAAGGACCTGACCTGAACCGGCGCGCGCTCAGCGCAGCCAGGGAAGGTCCACCGCTCCGTTCTGCGGCTGCAGCCCCTCGGCGATGACCCGGCAGATCTCGCCGAGCTGGCGCACCTGCTCCTCCGAGAGCCGGTCGAAGATCGCCCCGCGCACCGCCTCCACGTGGCCGGGAGCGGCCGCGGCGAGCGCGGCGAAGCCCTCGTCGGTGAGGACCGCGAGCTGGCCCCGCCGGTCGGAGGGGCAGTTCTCGCGACGGACCCAGCCGTTCTCCTCCAGGCGGGAGATGGCGTGGGAGAGCCGGCTGCGCGTAATCTTCGAGCGTTCGGCCAGCTCCGTCATGCGCATCCGGCGGTCGGGGGTCTCCGAGAGCCACACCAGCAGCGAGTAGTACGCGTGGGGCATCCGCGCGTCGCGCTGGAGCTGCCGGTCGAGTGCGTCCGAGATCAACTGGGTGGACGCCATGTACGCGCGCCAGGCGCGCTGCTCCTCCTCGCTCAACCAACGGGGTTCGGGGGCTCTCGTCGTCATCCTCCCACTCTACGAATTCGACCTTGAACTTTCAAGCAATCGCCGGTACGTTCCCCCTTGCCAGCTTGAAACTTCAAGGAACTCTTCAGGCGAGGGAGCCGTATGACGACCCCGACCGCACCGGACGCAGCCCCCGCCCCATCGCGCGCGGCCATCCGCACCCGGGTGCGGATCCCCCTGCGCTTCCCCGACGGATGGACGACCCCGGCCGACGTCTTCACCTTCACCGGCCTCACCGACGGCAAGGAGCACATCGCGCTCGGCCTCGGCCCTCACGAGGGCGCGACGTCCCCGCTGGTCCGCCCGCACTCCGAGTGCCTGACGGGCGACGTCTTCGGCTCCGCGCGCTGCGACTGCGGCCCCCAGCTGCGCGAGGCCGTGCAGCGCATCGCCGAGACCGGCGGCTACCTGCTCTACCTGCGCCAGGAAGGCCGCGGCATCGGCCTGTACGCCAAGCTCGACGCGTACGCCCTCCAGGACGAGGGCCTGGACACCTACGCCGCCAACCGCGCCCTCGGGCGCCTGGACGACGAGCGCGACTACACCGCCGCCGCCCAGATGCTCGGCGCCCTCGGCGTCGACGCCGTCCGCCTGCTCAGCAACAACCCCGACAAGGCGGCGCAGCTGTGCGCGCTGGGCGTCGCGATCACCGAGCGGGTGCCGACCGGGGTCCACCTGTCCGAGGACAACGTGCGCTACCTGCGCGCCAAGGCCGAGCACACCCACCACACCCTCGACCTCCCGGCCTGAGGAGGCCCCATGCGCATGCCCGCCCTCTACCTCTCGCACGGCGCCCCGCCGCTCGCCGACGACCCGGTGTGGCCCGGCGAACTGGCCGACTGGTCCGCCGGGCTCCCCCGCCCCACGGCGGTCCTCATGGTCTCCGCGCACTGGGAGGAGGCCCCGCTCGCCCTGGGCGCCACCACCACGGTCCCGCTCGTGTACGACTTCTGGGGCTTCCCCCGCCACTACTACGAGGTGCGGTACGCGGCCCCGGGCGCGCCCGCGCTGGCCGACTCCGTGCGCAAGCTGCTGCGCGGCGCGGGCACTCCCGTCCAGGACGTCCCGGACCGGGGCCTGGACCACGGGGCGTACGTCCCGCTCGTGGAGATGTACCCGGACGCCGACGTCCCCGTGCTGCAGGTCTCGATGCCCACCCTCGACCCGCAGGAGCTCATGGACATCGGGCGCAGGCTCGCCCCGCTGCGCGACGAGGGCGTGCTGATCGTCGGCAGCGGCTTCTTCACCCACAACCTGGCCGCGCTGCGGCACGCCGGCGCAGTGCCGGGCTGGTCGGCGGAGTTCGACGACTGGGGGCACCGCGCGCTGGACGGGCAGGACGTGGACGCCCTGCTGGACTTCGAGCACAAGTCCCCCGCCGGGCGGCTCGCCCACCCCAGGACCGAGCACTTCGCGCCGCTCTTCGTCACGATGGGCGCGGCCGGGGACGACCTCGGCGCCCAGCGCAGCGTCATCGACGGCTTCTGGATGGGCCTGGCCAAACGGTCCGTGCAGTTCGGCCGGTAGTCTCCGCAACGCGAAGGGCCCCGCTTCCTCCCATGAAGCGGGGCCCTTCGCCGTACTCGCCGTCTCCGGCGCGCCGTCGTCGTCGACGCGTCCGTCAGTGGGCGATCACCGGGACGGCGACCTCCTCGGCCCCCTCGGCGTCCTTGGTGCCGGACGCCGCCACCACACCGCCGCCACCGCTGGTGGTGATGAAGGTGAAGGCGATGATCGCGGACAGGGCCAGGATGCCGACCGCCCACCAGATGGCGGTGGAGTAGCCGTGCACGGCCGCGGCGTTGACGAAGCCCTGCTTGCCGAGCGTACGGGCCTCGGCAGCGTGTGCGGCGACCCACGTGGTGGTGGCGCTGGCCGCGATGGTGTTCAGCAGCGCCGTGCCGATGGCACCGCCGACCTGCTGCGAGGTGTTGACCATGGCGGAGGCGACACCCGCGTCACGCGGCTCGACACCGTGCGTGGCCAGGCTCATGGCCGGCATGAAGGCCGTACCCATGCCGAGGCCGAGCAGGATCTCGGCCGGCAGGACCAGGCCCGCGTACGAGCTGTCGACCGACAGCTGGGTCAGCAGCAGCATGCCCAGACCCGCGACCAGGAAGCCCGGGGTCATCAGCAGGCGCGGACGGACGCGGGTCATCAGACGCGCGCCGATCTGCGTGGAACCGGCGATCATGCCCGCGATCATCGGGAGGAAGGCGAAGCCGGTCTTCAGCGCGGAGTAGCCCTGGACGACCTGCAGGTAGTAGGTGAGGAAGAGGAACAGGCCGAACATCGCGATGATGGCCAGGCCCAGCGAGAGGTAGACACCACCGCGGTTGCGGTCGGTCACCACGCGCAGCGGCAGCAGCGGGGCCTTCACACGGGCCTCGACGACCACGAACGTGACCAGCAGCACGACCGAGGCCACGAACAGGCCGATCGTGGTGCCCTCGCTCCAGCCGTGGGTCTCGGCGCGGGTGAAGCCGTAGACCAGGGCGACCAGACCGGTGGTGGCCAGCACGACGCCGGGGATGTCCAGGCCGCTGCTGTTGCGGCTGCCGGCGGGCTCGTGGACGAAGCGCATGGCACCGAACGCGGCGACGGCGGCGAAGGGGATGTTGACGAAGAACGTCCAGCGCCAGTCCAGGTACTCGGTGAGCACACCACCGAGGATCAGGCCGACGGCACCGCCACCGCCGGCGATGGCGCCGTAGATGCCGAACGCCTTGGCGCGCTCCTTGGCCTCGGTGAACATCACCGCGAGGAGCGACAGGGCGGCCGGCGCGAGCAGCGCGCCGAAGGCACCCTGCAGCGCGCGGGCGCCGAAGAGCACCCCCTCGTTGGCCGCGGCGCCGCCGATCGCGGAGGCCGCGGCGAAGCCGATCAGGCCGGTGACGAAGGTGCGGCGGCGGCCCCACAGGTCGGCGATGCGTCCGCCGAAGAGCAGCAGGCCGCCGAAGACCAGCGCGTAGGCCGTGATGACCCACTGCTTGTTGGCGTCGGAGATGCCCAGGTCGGTCTGGGCGGAGGGCAGGGCGATGTTCACGATGGTGCCGTCGAGGACGACCATCAGCTGGGCTATCGCGATGAAGGCCAGCGCCTTCCAGCGCTGGGCGTGTGCCAAATCAGGCATGGATGAACTCACTAACGGTACGAAGAGATGACGACATTGAAGACGAAGAGGACATACGGTACGTAACAGAAATGTTGTGGGCGAGTGAATTACGCGGGGGCGCCCGTTCGGCAGGCGGAGCTCAGCGACATTGCCGAAGGTCCTCGAAAGTGGCGGAGTCACCCGGGAGTTCGGAGCGCGCCGGCGCCTCCAGGCCGTCCACGAACAACTGCAGATGACGGCGGATGAAGCGCTCCATGCTGCCGCAGTGCTTCCCGGGCAGCGGCCGCGTCAGCTGGCTGACGGCCACCATCACGTCGCCGACGTCGATGTCGGCGCGGAGCCGTCCGGACCGCCGCCCGGCGGCCATCAGCTCCTCGATCGCGTGCTCCAAGCGTATGCGGCTCTCCTCGAGCCGCGGGTCCCCCTTGCCGAATCCTGTGGAGAGCATCGGGCACAGCGCGCCCACGCGCTCGTCGGCCGCCTCGTGCACGAAGCGGCGCAGCGCGTCGAAGGCGTCCGGCTCCTGCGCCAGTGCCTCCTCGGCCCGCTGGGTGATCCTGTCCGTCACCGACAGGGCCACCTGGAGCGCGAGCTCCTGGCGGTCGGCGAAGTGCCGGTAGACGGTGGCGTTGCCCACACCCGCCCGCTTGGCTATCTCGTCGAGCGGGGCGTCGGTACCGTGCTCGAGGAGCACCTCGCGGGCGGCGACGATGATCCGCTCGCGGTTGCGCGTGGCGTCCGCGCGGAGCTTCGCGGCGACGACTGCCATGACGGGCACTCCTCTCTGTCTCTCGGTGGCGCTCGGTTCCGGGGAGCGAGTCCCCGTTTGTGCGACGTAGGTGTAAACGGGGAGCCGTTCCCCGGATATTTCAGGGCCGCTTGTGAGCTGAGTCACAATCAACGCGGGCGACTCCGGCAGCGCTTGAGGGGCCTCCCGGACCGGCCCCGCACGCACGGGAAGGGCCCCGGACGCTACCGCGCGCCCGGGGCCCTTCCGCTCCTGCCGATGCCTGCTCCGGTTACTCCACGACGAGCTCGACCGGGATGTTGCCCCGGGTCGCCTTGGAGTAGGGGCAGACCTGGTGGGCCTGCTCGATCAGGGTGCGGCCGGTCTCGTTCTCCAGCTCCGACGGCAGCTCGGCGCGGAGCACGACGGCCAGACCGAAGCTCGTGTCGTCCTTGCCGATGGTCACCTCGGCGGTCACGGAGATCTCGCTGGTGTCCACCTTCGCCTGCCGCCCGACCAGGGCGAGGGCGCTGGCGAAGCACGCGGCGTAACCGGCGGCGAAGAGCTGCTCGGGGTTGGTGCCCTGTCCGTTGCCGCCGAGCGCCGGCGGCATGGCCAGCGCCAGGTCGAGCTGGCCGTCGGAGCTGACGGCGCGCCCGTCGCGGCCGTTGGCGGTGGCGACAGCGGTGTACAGCGCGTCCATGGAACGTCCTCTTTCGATCGGTTGCGATCCCGTTGACGACAAGTAGAGCACACAACTGAGTTGTGCACAACTAAAACGTGGACGGTCGGGCTACCCTGGACCCATGACCGCCACCGCGCCCGCCCGTGCCGGGGACCACCTCCGGCTCGAGAACCAGATCTGCTTCTCCCTGCACGCCGCCTCGCGCGCCTTCGGCGGCGTCTACCGCGTCGTGCTCAAGGACCTCGGCCTCACCTACCCCCAGTACCTGGTGATGCTCGTGCTCTGGGAACACGGCGCCCTGCCGGTCAAGAAGATCGGCGAGCACCTGCGCCTCGACTCCGGCACCCTCTCCCCTCTCCTCAAGCGCCTCGAGGCCACCGGCCTCGTACGCCGCGAGCGCTCCACCGACGACGAGCGCTCCGTCACCGTCCACCTCACCGACGCCGGCACCGCGCTGCACGCCAAGGCCCTCCAGATCCCGCGCCGCATCTCCGCCGCCACCGGCCTCGCCCTGGAGGAGATCAACGACCTCCGCGCCCGCGTCGACCGCCTCACCGCCGCCCTCACCGCCGCCGACCTCGACGACGGCCCACCCTGCGGCTGACGCCCCTCGCGCAGCGCCACACACCCCCGGCACCCGGCGCAATCGCCGGCACACCCCTGACCCTCATCCGCTAGGCTGTCCCACGCCTCCGCCTCAGTAGCTCAGGGGATAGAGCACCGCTCTCCTAAAGCGGGTGTCGCAGGTTCGAATCCTGCCTGGGGCACAAGGGAAAAGGCCCCGGACCGATCAAGGTCCGGGGCCTTTGACATCCACTTTCAACGTCACCGGCGACGGTCAGCCGTGGTCGGCAGGCCGGGTCTGCCCGAGTCGCCGCAAGCTTGCGGTCCCCCGGTCCCTCGCCCCGAGACAACTCCAGGCCAAAGCCGCGACACCGAACTCGCGGTACGGTGCAGGAGTGACCCGGCACCCGAACAGCTGACAGTTGTTCAGTCGGCTTTCCAGCGGGGGCGTCAAGTAGCCAGTTCGTGGATCCCTTCCACGATGGACACCAAGACAGCAATTAGTCCGAGTGCCGCAAACACAGCGCCGACAAGCGTGCTGACTGCACGCCGGTTGCGGCCATGCATCCCAGTGGCCAGGCCATGGAAGTCGACCACGAGAGCCAGCCCGAAAAGCACGAAACAGAGCCCCGTAGCGAATGGTTCGAGAAGCCTCCACCCCGTGATCGGCTCGCCCGTACCCGTACGAATCGCAGCGATGTTGATCCACTCGCTCACGTGACGAGTGTAGGTGGTGCCTTGCTGAGCCCACCAGGGTCTGCGCGACGGCAGTCAGACCCTCGGCTACTTGCTCCTGCATCAGTCTTCGAACGGCGAGGTCTGGGTGGCCTGGCGCAAACGCGGGAAGAGCGGTACTGACCAGCCGATCATTCTTCAGGAGCCGGTGGCCGCACGTCGGGAGCGCCAGCAGCAGAATGCCGCCCAGGCCCGAATGGGGTTCACCGCGGCTGTGGATCTCGGCACCGAGTCCTACTGGCTGCGCCCCCACGACACCGCCCTGCTCCAGTTCCTCATCGGGAACGGCGCGTCAGTTACTTCTGAAGTCTCCATGTGACGCCGACAATGGCTCCGCGGCTGTCAGGGGCGGTTCAGGCGATCGCGCAAGGGCCGACCAAGCCGCGGCACATTCGCGGATCGGAACCTGGGCGAAAGGCCATCGTTCGTCTCTGGTCAGCGCATACGCCGGAAAGCGCAACGGCCCCCGCAGCCGTGTCTGATCGGCGATGGCTGACATCCACGGCTGACATCAACGTCGTCGGACGCACTGGACGATCTCCCGGGACGAGATCACCAGCAACGTCGTCCGCGCGGTTCACGAGCTGCTCCAGAAGCGTTCATCGTCAGCTCCAAGGGGCTGAGCTTGCATGGCAAGGAGACCCCGAACTGCGCCCGAAGAGGTCGCAGAGCGCATGTCCGGAGTCTTCGCGGTCCGACTCCTGGACGCTCTGGACGGTTCCGGCCCACAGGTGTGCAGCCACGACGGCAAGCGCCTGGCCTCACCTGAGTGAAGATCAATCACGGCCAGAGAATGAGCCGACGAGACGGCACCCATGGCGTACAAGCCCGTCGCCCTGAGGCCGAATTCATCGACTAACGGCCCACAACGAAGGCATGTCACCGTCCTCGGCGTCGCACCCACCAAGGTCGACGCCTCTGATTCATCCTGACCGACGCATGTCCCCCAGCGCCATGGACAGCCCAACAGCTCCAACTGACAGCCGAGTCAGGACACAGACGATCACCCGGGGGCGCGGCAAGGGAACCTGATGCGGGGTGCCGACGTCGAAGTTCGGAACACGAGAGCCTCACCACGTGCACGGTCTCACTTCCGTGCTGAGCGATGGCGGGGTCACTCGGCAAAGAGGAGGTACTCCGCCTCTTTGCCGCATCTACTGAGGGGGGACACGCATGAGCTGGACCGGGCGATCCGCTGGCTTGCTGGTGGCGACGGCCATGGTGATGTCAGTAGCCGCGTGCACGGCAGACAGCAATGGCGGTGGGGAGGAATCGGCTTCCTGCGCCAATCAGTACACCTTCCAGGACCGGTCGTATCGAGACGTGGCGAACGTGAAATTCACACTCGGGAAGAAGCTCGGCTCCGCCACCCAACCACCCTGCGAAGACACCGGCGGCCAGGACAAGGGCGAAGAGCCCGTTACGACGGATACTGCCTACGAAGTGGACGGCATCTCTCCCGAGGTCGCCATCGCCATTGGGGACACACCGAAGACAGCGACGTTCTTCGCCGTTTACTCCGGCTCAGAGCTCCCGCCCGAGGTACAGAAACTGATCGACGGCTCCTGATCTGAAACGCGGGGCTCGGTGTGGTCCCAAAACCGACGCCACACCGAACCCCGCCCAGGTCACCGGCCCCGTCCCGAACCGGTCCCGTGTCCGACCGGCGCAACCCCACCGGCCCACCGCGGCGCAGTGCGCGATGCAGATACACGGCAGGGAGGGGGAGTTCGGCTTCCGGGGCCCTGGCGCGTCATCCTTCGCCGAGTGGCTGTGGCAACCCAACGGCCGTCGCGGCGCCCTGGGGTGGGCGGGAGAGATCGAGCACGAGGCGCAAGTCGGGGCGGCGCTCACCCTCGCCAGATGAGGAATTCGTGCGCTATCGCGACCAGGGCACGTGCTGCGGCACTGGGCGTGCGTTCGGACGGGGCGGCCAGGGAAAACGGCCAGTCCAGGTTGGCGTCGTCGATGGTCAGCGTGGCGACGTCCTCCGCCTTGGCGAGGGCGGGCCGTGGCAGTAGCGCCACGCCCAGGCCGTTGCGGACGTAGGCGACACCGGTGGGGAGGTCGGTGATCTCGAGGGCGACGCGACGGGTCACGGAGGCGGCGGCGAAGGCCTGATCGGCGACGGTCCGGATGCCGTAGCTCACGGGGAAGTCGACGAAGTCCAGGCCGGCCAGTTCGGTGATCGGCACGGTGCGGCGTTCCGCGAGCGGATGGTCGGCCGGCACGACGAGGTCGAGTACCGAGGTGACGAGGTCGGTCAGCGTGATGCCGGTCGGGTGCGGTCCGGGCAGGGAGACGAAGGCGAGGTCGAGCCGCCGTTCGAGGAGGGCGTCGATCAGACCTTGGGAGCCGGATGCGGCGGCGCTGGTCTGCAGGAGCACGCCGGGATGACGCCGGTGGAATTCGCCGAGGAGCGCGGGAAGGTCGATGAGGCCCACCGTGGTCATCGTGCCCAGCCGCAGGGTGCCGCGCAGTCCTCCGCGGACCTCGGCCACCGCGTCCACGGCCTCCCGGGCGGCGTTGAGAGCGGCATGGGCGCGCGGGAGCAGGGCGGCACCGGCATCGGTGAGCAGCACGCGTTTGGAGGTGCGTTCCAGCAGCGGCGTGCCGAGTTCTCGCTCGAGGTTCTTGATCGTGGTCGAGACCGCGGACTGGACGACGTGCAGCCGTGCGGCGGCACGGGTGAAGTTCGCTTCCTCGGCGACGGTGACGAAGTGCTCGAGTTGGCGCAGTTCCACACTCCCAATATCCCACAGAGAGCCCCGGGTATCTCTGAGCGAGATGGCTGCGGTCTCCGACTTTCGTTGGACAGCGACCATTGCTTCCGGCGACTCTGTTCATCAGAGGAAGTGCTCGAAATAGGAGACGGCTCACCACGGGAGGTTTGGAGATGGCTTACAAGACGCCCCCGACATATCTGGGCAGCGGCGACCCGGTGCGGCAGCGCAAGGATTATTATCCTCCTTGGCTGGACAATCTCGCCGATGACGTGACGCTGGAGGCCGGGGTCTTCAACGGGACCGTCCACGGAGCCAAGGACGTTCTCGCGATACTTTCCTACGCGCGCACTCTGTACGAATTCCAGGACTTCATCTACATCGGTAAGTACGGAGAGAACGGCTTCGTCGAGGACTACGCGGCAACGGTGGACGGTAGGCCCATCGCCAATATCGCCGTCGTCTACATGAACGACGAGGGGAAGACGCAGCATCTTGTGATGAACCACCGTCCGCTGCCGATGCTCCGGTACTTCTCCCGGAAGCTGGGCGAGCACTTCGCCGGAACGGAGTACGCGAAGTACTGCGCCGACCCGTCGGATGCCGAGCGCGACTGAACCCGGTCGCACCATGGAGAATGAACACCGTCTGCTGTTCACCGTGCACGACGGACTGATCGCCGAGGCCCGGCTGTACGCGGACACCGCGAAGGGGCGTGAATCGATCGACGGCCTGCGGGTGTACCCGTCGGGGCAGAAATTTACCGGGACACGATATGCCCGGTAATTCCTGCCCCCCGTCAAGCGATGCCACCCTCGACCGAAGGAGAATCCCATGCCACGATCCATGCGCGCGCTCGTAGCCGGAATGGTTGGCGAGCCGACCGATGTCCTGCGGCTGGAATCCCGGCCTGTTCCCACGCCTGGAGCCGGTCAGGCGTTGATCCGCGTGAAGGCGACTCCGATTCACGCCAGCGATCTGCACGTGCTGCGTGGCCGCTACGGTTTCTCACCCGAGTTTCCCACTGTCGGGGGTCACATGGAATGCGTGGGCCGTATTGAGGCCCTGGGCCCGGATGCCGCGGGGCTGAAGATCGGCGAGCGCGTGGTGACCGTTGCGGTCCCGGCGGTACCCGGGCCTCCCGTGGCCGGCACCTGGCAGGAATACCTTGTCGCCGATACGCGAAGGCTCCTGCCGGTCCCCGACCGGCTGAGCGACTCCGACGCCTGTCAACTCGCCGTCAACCCGCTGACCGCGCTGCTGCTGGTGACCCGCGAACTC
Source organism: Streptomyces sp. NPDC059718 (assembly GCF_042733315.1). Lineage (NCBI taxonomy): Bacteria > Bacillati > Actinomycetota > Actinomycetes > Kitasatosporales > Streptomycetaceae > Streptomyces > Streptomyces sp. NPDC059718. Next base: position 17,498 of record NZ_JBHWGA010000013.1, on the reverse strand, counting down.
GACGTACAGCCGGGGGAATGGCTGTTGCAGACGGCCGCGGGCTCCACCGTCGGCCGGCTCGTCATTCAGCTGGCAGGGCATCTGGGCATGCGCACGATCAATGTCGTGCGGCGGCGCGATGCGGTTGAGGAGATCAAGGCGCTCGGCGGCGACGAGGTCATCTGCACGGAGGACGAGGACCTGGTGCGCCGGGTGGCCGAGATCGCGGGGCCGGATGGCGTGCGCAAGGCCATCGACTGTGTCGCGGGCCATGTGGGTGCCCAGGTGTCCCAGGCCTTGGCTCCCGGAGGAGAGGTCGTGGTCTACGGCGCGCTCTCCACCCATCGGCAGACCGACCCGGCAGCGCTGACGATCCCGCTGTCGGCGCGTTCGGTCATCTACGAGACCAAAGCGGTCCGCGGCTTCTGGCTGAACCGCTGGTTCGGCAGTGCCTCACCTGAGGACGCGCTGCGCGCGCTGTCCCAGGTTCGCGATCTCGTCGCTGATGACGTGCTGAGCATCCCCGAAGGCCGGCCGTTCCCCCTTGAGCGTTTCGCTGAAGCGATCTCGCTCGCCGAAACGCCCGCACGTGGTGCCAAGCCGCTCTTCGTCTTCGAAGACGGCCGGGAGCAGCACGACGGGTAGGACGCCTTTGACCACGACTGGTCGGCAGCTCCTGACGGCCGAGGATGACGGCAACAGAGCGGCATGTGTGAGGACTTCGGCCGGAGCGGGCGGCCTGACCCCGGCCCTGGTCGTGCCTGGGGCACGGGGGAAGGTCCTCGGGCCTACCGGCCGGGGGTGGGGCCGGTGCCTCGTAGTACGTTTCCGCCGTGACAGCGTGGATCATGTTCGCTTGCGGGGGCCTCAGCGTGATTGCGGGGGCGCTCACCCTGAAGGGCCGGCGCACGGCGCAGTACCGGGATCCGCGCAAGGCGGGATGGGGTGGCGTGGCCATGGGCGGCGGGTTCGCGCTGGACGGGGCTTCACGGTTGGCGGGCTGGTCCAGCGGGGCGCAGTGGGCCGCGAGCGTCGTGGCACTCGGGCTCGTCCTGCTCGGCGCCGCCCTGCAAGTGCACGGCAGAACCGACCTGAAGGCCCGCCCTCACGACAGCGAGGCCTGGCGGCAACGGCATCCTCGCTGATCGGGCGACGGCCGCCCCGCGCCGGATGCGGCCCGTCAGCGGCGCACATACGCTGTGAGGGGACGCTCCTCTCTTTGTCGAGGTGAGACATCGTGCCGCTCTACATCGCACTGTTGAGCTGGACCGACCAGGGGATCCGCGCCTACGCCGACACGGCCGACCGGGCCGATGCCTTCGGCGACGCCCTGCGGGGTGCCGGGGGGCGGCTCGTGGACATCTACTGGACCGTCGGGCCCTACGACCTCGTGGCGATTCTCGAGGCGCCCGACGACGAGACCGCCGCCGCGGCGCTGCTGCGGCTCGGCGCGATCGGCAACATCCGCAGCACGACCCTGCGGGCCTTCGGGCGGGATGAGGTCGAGGGCATCATCGCCAAGGCCTCCGCTTGAGGAACGAGGGCTTCGCCGCAGCGACTTCGGTCAGCGTGCCCGTGTGAGCACGGCACGTCCGCGGCGACGGGTGGAAGCCGACTTCCCGGCCCCCGGGGCGGCTGCCGGTGTGCTCGCGCTCCTGGAGGGGTTCGTGGACGAACTCCGCGCCGGAGCCCGGGACGACGGCTGGGCGGACTGGGCGGAGCGCGTCCAGGCAGCGGTCGTACTGCTCGCCCGGAGCAGCGTCGGCCGGCTGGGGGACGCGATGTCCTCCGGGCTCGTCGACTGGCGCGATCTGCTCGTGGGCGTCGGAACTGGCCGACGGGGACCGGCCCGCGCGGCTCGACCGCGAGTGGGGACCGCGGCGGCCCGGGTGAGCGGGGTCAGCGGCCGTCGGCGGCCTGCTCGAAGAAGGAACCGCGCCTCAGCCGCTCGTAGGAGGGTTCCGCCCGCGCCATCCACGCGTCCACGTCCGCGGCCATGGACGGGAACCGCTCCTTGAGGGGTGCGGCCAGGGCGGCGATCTCCTCCCAGGAGTCGGCGAGATACGTCTCGTTCTCCAGGCCGATCGCCACGGCCGCGCGGAACGGGTCGTCGGACCGCAGCCACCGCTTCGCCACCTGGACGATGCGGGCCACGTGCTCCGCTTCGATGATCCACGACATGGAGAGGAGCTGTTCGGAGACGTAGCCGGGGACGACGCTGGGGGCCCGGTGGTCGACGAGGAAGTCCATGACCTGCTCGACGTCCATGGATCAGCCCCTTGGCTCGGCCGGTTCCCTTGACCGGCGGGGTCACATGCTAGATGTGGCGGCCGGGGCCGGGCGGGAACTTTTCGGCGGGGGCCTGAGTCCGTACCCCCCGGGAGGGGTTGCGTGTGGCGGGTGGCAAGGGGCGGGGACGGCGGCTCGGGGTGTCCCTGGGCGGTGCCGGGCTCGCGGCGGTGGCCGCAAGTGTCCTGTGCTGGCAGGCCGTTCCGGGGGCGCCGGAGGTCGATCCCCGGCTGGAGCGGGCGGTGCTGCCCGTGGTGGACCGTTATCTGACGACGGACCCGGCGGGCCCGCTCGGCGAGACCGAACTGCGTGGGGAGGACGGTTCCGTGCCGCACGGCTTCTGCACCGAGCGGGTGATCGAGATCCGCCGTGCCGGCGGCGGGCTGCGGGTGGGTCTGGCGGCCTGGTGCGGGCACTACGTACGGAAGGGCGACGGCGTGACCGCGCTGGACGGGGTCGTCACCCTGGGCGTGGTGACGGTGTCGCCGGCCTCGGCGCCCGCCCGGGTCGGCGACACCGCGTGGGAGCCGGACGGGGATGCCACCGCATGGACCCGGGCGAACTTCTCCGCCGGGGGTGCCGCCGAGGCCCGACGCCTCATGTCCGACGGCGGGTCGCAGCTGACCGACCCCGAGGCCGAGGCGCGGGCGGCGTTCGGGCTGCCGGGCTGACCGGGCCGGTTGTCAGTGGCGTCTGCTCCACTGGTCGTGGTGGTACCAGGAAACGGCAGGGGGGTGCGCGATGGGCGTGCGGTACGACTACTTCCACACCACCGACCGCGGCACGGCGATCGACTGGGCGGTCGGGCCGGACCGGCGCGGGTATCCCTGGTGGCGGCTCGACGAGGTCGGGGCCGACTGGTTCGAGATGAAGGGCCTGGATCCGGTCGTCGTGCTCGGGCAACTGGTCGCCTACGCGCGGGGAGCCGGGTTCGAGGCCGGGGACGACGGACCCGAGCCGGCGCGGCCCGAGCCGGTGTGGCCCGAGCCGGCGCGGTGGCACGCGGAGCCGGGGCTGTTGATCGAGGAGATACCGGGGGCCTGGCGGGACACGCTCGCGGCCGTCGGCGACGAGGCCCTGCCGGGGATCGCCGCGCGATGGGAGGGCATCGAGGAGGTCCGCTTCGGGGACCGCCGGGAGGCCGAGGAGTGCGCGCGGCTGTTCGTCGAACTCGCCCGGCGGGCGCGGGCGGCGGGCCACACCCTGTACTGCGTCGCCTGCCTCTGACCGGCTCCCGGAAGGGGATGTGCGAATAGGGCGATTCCTCGCTTTCCGCTCCGCCGTGCGGTCCGCCTGACTTCGGGCGGCCTGAGGGTGTTGACCTGCGTTGCGGATCATCACAAGATGGCCGCGTACGGCTCTCTGCCAAGCTCGCCGGCCGGGCCGTCCTCGACCGCTTCGCCCGTCGGTACGGGCAGGCCGGTGTGCGGTCCGGCGCGTCCGGAATCCTGGAAGGTCACGCGTACATGCAGAGCTACGCCTCGGCGCAATTGGCATCACCTGGCACTTACTTCCAGACGGCGGCGTTCTGCTGCCTCGTGGCGATCGTGCTCATACGGGCGGGCCGCGTGTGGCGCCGCGCGGCGCGGGGCCTGCTCGCCCCCGACGAGCCGGTGCGCGTGGAATCGGCTCCGGCTGCGCCCGGTCCGGCGTCCTCGCCGGCGCGGGGCGACCGGACAGTGGGGCGGGTCTACCTCTGCTTCGGCTGGTTCCTGGTGCTGGGAACGGTCGTCAACCTGGTCAACGGCGTCCGCTCGGTGTGGGGCTGAGGGTCCGCCGGGCCCGGCGCGGTCAGCGGCGGCGGCCTCCCTCCGGGGTCTCCGGGCGGACCGGCGGAGCCGTGACCTCGGGGGCGCCGGTGAGCCGGGCGCAGTAGGCGGGCACGGCGGCGGCGTCGCCGGCCGCGCGTTCCAGCCGGGCCAGGGTCGGGGCGTTGACGCTCTTGTGGTGCTCGGCGGCCTTGACGTACGTCTGGCACAGCCCCTTCAGCCCGGCGTCCGTAGGCGCGGCGAGCGGGGGCACCGAGGCGTGCGGGCCGCGTGACGGGACGGGCGGGGTCGTGAGCGGGGCCGTGGGCGCGGCGGTGGTGCCGCGCGGGGACGCGGTGCGCGTGCCGCCGCCCGGGCCCGCGGGAGCGGAGGACGGCGCGGGCGACACCGGCCGGGGTCCGGCCGTGCCCGGGTGGAAGGGGCCGGGGAGCGAGCCGGTCTGCGCGGCCACGGCCACTCCGCCGAGGGCGAAGGCCGCGGCGAGTCCGCCGAGCGCCGCCCTGGTGCGCCGGGCGGACCGGGCGCGGCGGGCCCGCCTCCGGCCGTGGCCATCACTCGTGGCGGATCGGGCCTCCCGGAAGGCCGCCAGCACGGCGCGCTCGCGCTCGGGGTCGCCCGGCAGCGGTGCCGCGGCGGCCGTGAGCAGGCGTGCGAGGGCGTCCGCCGGGTCGTCGCCGGCCGCGCTGCGGTCCGCGTCGAGGAGGCGCTCGGCCCGGGCCGCGTCCATCCGGTCGTCGTGTGCTCGGCTGTTCCTCATCCGTCAGTCCGTCACTTCTCCATGGCGCCGTCGAGGCGCTCCGCGAGGCGTTTCAGGCCCCGGTGGGCGGCGGTCCGCACCGCTCCCGGGCGCTTGCCGAGGACCTTGGCCGCGGCGGGGGCGTTGAGCCCGACCACGACCCGCAGCAGCACGGCCTCGGCCTGGTCCTGGGGCAGGGTCGCGATCAGTTCGAGCGCGCGCCGCGTGGACAGGTTCTCCAGGGCGGTGCCTCCTGCGTCCTCGAGGGTCGAGGGCTCGGCGGTGCGTTCCTCCAGGGGCGCGGTGCGCGGCCGGGCCCTGGTCCGGCGGAGGTGGTCCAGGGCCCGGTGCCGGGCGATGGTGGCGGCCCAGCCCCGGAAGGCCTGGCCGCCGCCGCGGAAGCCTCGCAGGTCCCGTACGACGTCGTGCCAGGTCTCGGAGGCCACGTCCTCGGCGTCGTCGCCGACCAGGCCGTGCAGGTAGCCCAGGAGCATCGGATGGACCTCCCGGTAGAGGGCGCCGAACGCGGTCTCGTCGCCGGCGCGGGCGCGCTGGACCGCGTCGCCCAGTTCCTCCTCGCCCATCCGGCCGCGCCGGCGGACCTCCGCCTTGCCCACTGCGTCCTCTTCGTGCTCGTCGACCCCGTGCCGCCGCCTGCCGCGCCGCGGCGCGGCGGGCGTCACCCCTCGGCCCGGCCCGCCACGGAGAGGCAGAAGAGGCGCAGGCTGTCCACCGGCCCGTTCTCGTAGCGCTTGACGGCCTTGCCCAGTGGGTTCCACACCCTTCCGTCGGGCGTCCGGATACCGAACGGCTGGCCGAATGTATCCCGCTGTTCCTCGTCGAAGTCCACCCAGGTCGCCCCTGCGGTGCGGACCAGCACCTCGCCCGTGTAGGCGCCGAAGCCGCGGAGCGTGGGGGTGACGGCCTCGAGGGGCGGCTGCTCGCCGCGGATCGCCTCGATGACGCGGTCGACCAGGCCGAGGCTGACCGGGGAGTAGTCGAGCCTGACACGGGAGCCCTCCCTGGCCATGGACACGACATCCGCGGCAAGACGAGGACCCAGAACCGTCGCCGGTGGATTGCTCACGCCCTGCTTCATCGTGCCCCTTCGCTCCGTCGTCCCCGTCCGCGTGTGACGCGTGTGGCTACTGAGTGGGGCGCGCCGCGCCGCGAAAGCGTTACACCGGGCGGCGGAGGCGACGGCGCCCCGTGGCGCGGACGCGCTTAGGCTGCGGACATGGCGAACGCGACCGTACGCGAGTGGTACGAGGAAGAGGGCTGGGGCGTGCTGGACTGCCCCGAGACGCCCGGGGGGTGCTTCGCCCACTACAGCGACATCGAGATGAACGGCTTCCGCACCCTGTCCGCCGGCCAGTCGGTGGCCCTGGAGTGGGAGGCGCCCGGATTCGCGCAGGACGGGTACGACTACCGCGCCCTGCGCGTCGTCCCTAAGGGCTGACCGGGCCCGCGGGTCAGCCCACGTCCCACAGGAAGCGGTGGGTGTGGATGCCGAAGTACGGGAAGGTGTCCACCCCCGCGACTCCTTCGACGGCCCTGACGACGTCGTTGACGAAGTCCAGCAGGTCGGACGGGCCCGGGCAGACGACCTCGGCGAAGAGGGCGTAGGGCCCGGCGGTGAGGACCGCGTAGACGACCTCGTCCCGGGCGGCGAGCGTGTCCGCGACCGCGCGCGGGTCGCCGTCCACGCGGACGCCGAGCAGCGCCATCGCCTGCCCGCCCATGGCCATGGGGTCGGTGACGCCCACGACCTGCACGACCTTGCCGTCGATGAGCCGCTGCAGTCGCTGGCGGGCGGCGGACGGGGAGAGCCCGACCTTCGGGCCGAGGTCCGCGTAGGGGATGCGGCCGTCGGTCTGGAGTTCGCGGAGGATGGCGCGGTCGATGTCGTCCACGGGGTTCAGCCTGCCAGTTCGGCCAGCGCACCGGCGAAGAGGGCGGTGTGGGTGTCGACGTCGCCTTCGGTGGTGGCCGGGCACATCAGGGCCATGTTGTGGAACGGCGTCATGAGGATGCCGCGGTTGGCCAGCCACAGGTGCAGGAAGTCCTCCAGGTCAGGGTCGGATACGGCCGCCGACTCGGTGCCGTCGCGTGGCGCGGGCGCGGCGAAGCGGTATTCCGTACGGGCGCCGAGGCGGCTGACGGACCAGGGCAGGCCGTGCGCGGCGACGGCGTCGGCGACGCCCCGCTCGAAGCGGGCGGCGAGGGCGGACATGCCGGTGAAGGCCTCGTCGGTGAGGACGTGTTCGAGGGTGGCGCGCATGGCGGCCACGGACAGGGCGTTGCCCGCGAGGGTGCCGCCGACGCCGCCCATGTCGACCAGGTCGAGGTCGCCGCGGGACAGGAGACGGTCGGCGAGGTCGGCGGAGAGGCCGTAGGCACCGGCCGGTACGCCGCCGGCGATGGCCTTGCCGATGGTCAGGATGTCGGGGTCGAGGTTCCAGGCGGCGGTGGCGCCGCCCGGCCCCGCGGAGAAGGTGTGGGTCTCGTCGTTGATCAGCAGGACGCCGTGCCGGCGGGTGATCTCGCGGACGCCCTCCAGGTAGCCGGGCTCGGGCAGCACGATCCCGATGTTGGTGAGGGCGGGCTCCATCAGGACGGCGGCCACGTCCCCGTGGGCGAGCTCCCGTTCCAGGCCCTCCAGGTCGTTGAACTCCGCGACGCGGCTGGTCAGCGTGACGTCGCAGGGCGCTCCGACGTTGCCGGGGCGGCTCGCCCCGCCGCGGCCGCCGGGGCCGGTGACGATCAGGGACTCGTCGACGCTGCCGTGGTAGCAGTAGCTGTTGAAGAGGATCTTCTGCCGTCCGGTGACGGCCCGGGCGAGCCGGATCGCCCAGCGGTTGGCGTCGGTGGCCGTCAGCGAGTACGACCAGCGGGGCAGCCCGAAGCGGCGGGCCAGTTCGGCGCCGACCCACTCGGCGTCCTCGGTGGGCAGCATCGCCGTGGCGCCGCCCTGCTCGCGGTAGCGGCGCTCGATCGCCGCGGCGACGGGCTCCGGGGAGTGCCCGGCCATGGCGCCGGTGTCGCCGAGGCAGAAGTCGACGTACTCGTGGCCGTCGATGTCGGTCACACGGGCGCCGCGGGCGCCGGCGAGGTAGCGGGGGAAGGCTCCCGCGTTCTTGTTCATCCAGGTCATCGGCACCCGGCCGAACAGGTGGTCGGCCGCCTCGTACGCGGCCCGTGACTTCGGGTTGCGGGCGGCGGCCTCGGCGGTCTCCCGGGCGAGCAGTTCCTTCAGACGGGTGCGATCGACGGACATGGGGCCTCCTCGGCGACGGACGGCTCCGACCATACGCGTGATTCCATCGCTGATCCATCCCCTGACACGTGATTCGATCGCGCGAGCTATCGAATCCCCATCCGATGGCCAGTGTGAGGGCCACCCAGACCTGCCGGGCGGAGCCGGCGGCCCGGCCGGCGATCCGTCACGGCCGCAGCGGGTGCGCCCGCCGGGGACCGGTGCCAGGGTGGCTGGTGTCGGTCGGTGGACGGACGGCAGGGAAAGGCGGCGATGGCCATGGCGGGACACCCGCACGCCATGCTGGTCCACAAGGTGTACGCGGCGCTGACCCGGGGCGACATGGACGCGCTGGCCGGGCTGCTGGCCGGGGACGCGGCCCACCACTCCCCCGGCGACCATCCGCTCGCCGGTCACTACAAGGGCCGGGACGAGATCATCGGCTACTACCGCAGGCTCGCCGAGGAGACCGACGGCAGCATGCGGGTCCAGTTGCGGCAGGTGCTCGTCGACGGCCGGGGCCACGCGATGTCCCTCCACCACCTCACGGCCGAGCGCGGGGGCGGGTACCTCGACCAGCCGGGCGGCATCGTGTTCCGGATCGTCGGCGACCGGATCACGGACCTGGACGAGTGCGTGGGCGACCTCGACGCCGCCAACCGTTTCTGGTCCTGAGCGGGCAGGCGCCCCGGGGCCCGGTCTCACGCCGTGACGGTGAAGACCTTCACGCTGTTGCTCACCATCGACCGCAGCGGCTCCGGCTCTCCGGGCGCGGCGGCCGCCCGCAGGCCCGGGAACCGTTTCGAACAGCGTGGGCAGCGCAGTGCGGCCCGTACCCGAAGGCGAGGTGGTGGCCGGCGGGGCGGGTGACGTCGAAGCGGCCGGCGTCGGGGCCGTGCCGCTCCGGATCGCGTCCGGCCGCGGCGCAGGAGGCGGAGGAAGGCGTCGCCCCGGGGGATGACGGTGTCCCGACCGGGATGTCCTCGACGCTCGACGCGCGCGACCGGGCCGAGGGCGCGCAGGGCCGCGTTCTCCCCGTGCTGGTCACGGCCGAGCGGGTCAAGGCGCAGCGGCGCGGGCCGAGTTGTCATGGACGGCATCGTGACGTGCGCCCGCGGGAGGGCGGAACCCCGCGCCACACCACCCCCCACTCCCCCACCCTCCCCTTCCCCGATACCCCTAGGGGGTATAGTTTGGTGGTGGGTGGACGGCACGGCGCCCGACGCCGTACACCGGAACACGCACAGAACGCACGAGGAGAACCCATGTCTGTCAGCTACAGCGTCTCCGGGATGAGCTGCGGTCACTGCGAGTCCGCGGTCAGCAAGGAGGTCTCGACCCTCGCCGGTGTGACCGGCATCACGGTGGACGCCAAGACCGGCCTGCTCACCATCGACTCCGACGCCCCCCTGGACGAGGAGGCCGTCCGCGCCGCCGTGGACGAGGCGGGCTACGAACTGGTCGGCCGGGCATGACCCTCCCGGATCAGCAGCAGGTCACCCCGCGGATCGCCGCGCAGGCCGCCCCTGCGGGCGTCACCGAGCTCGAACTCGCGATCGGCGGGATGACCTGCGCCTCGTGCGCGGCCCGGATCGAGAAGAAGCTCAACCGGATGGACGGCGTCACGGCCACCGTCAACTACGCCACCGAGAAGGCCAAGGTGGCGTTCGGGGACGGGATCGGCGTCGGCGACGTGATCGCCATCGTCGAGGCCACCGGTTACACCGCCGCGCTCCCCGCCCCGCCGGTCACCGACGCGTCGCGGGAGGAGCCGGAGTCCGCGCCCGGCGAGCTCACGGCGCTGCGGCAGCGGCTGCTGACCGCCGTCGTGCTCGCCGTGCCCGTCATCGCGATGGCCATGGTCCCGGCCCTGCAGTTCCGCAACTGGCAGTGGCTGTCGCTCACCCTGGCCGCGCCGGTCGTGGCGTACGCGGCATGGCCCTTCCACCGTGCGGCGTGGACCAACCTGCGGCACGGCGCCACCACCATGGACACGCTGATCTCCATGGGCACGCTGGCCTCCTTCGGCTGGTCGGTGTGGGCGCTCTTCTTCGGCGACGCGGGCGTGCCCGGCCTGACGCACCCCTTCGAGCTGACCGTCGCCCAGGGGCACGGCTCCGCCAACCTGTACCTGGAGGTCGCCTCCGGCGTCACCGCCTTCATCCTGGCCGGGCGCTACTTCGAGGCCCGTTCCAAGCGCCGGGCGGGCGCCGCGCTGCGCGCCCTGATGGAACTGGGCGCCAAGGACGTCGGCGTGCTGCGCGGCGGGCGCGAGGTACGCGTCCCCACGGCCGAACTGGCCGTCGGCGACCTGTTCGTGGTGCGGCCGGGCGAGAAGGTGGCCACCGACGGCGTCGTACGGGAGGGCACCTCGGCGGTCGACGCCTCGATGCTCACCGGCGAGTCCGTACCGGTCGAGGTGGGGCCGGGCCGGGCCGTCACCGGAGCCACGGTGAACGCCGGCGGCCGGCTGGTCGTGGAGGCCACCCGGGTCGGCGCCGACACCCAACTGGCCCGTATGGCCCGCCTGGTGGAGGACGCCCAGAACGGCAAGGCGGCGGCGCAGCGCCTCGCCGACCGGATCTCCGCGGTGTTCGTCCCCGTCGTCATCGGGCTCGCGCTCGCGACCCTCGGCTTCTGGCTCGGCAACGGCTCGGGCCCGACCGCCGCCTTCACCGCGGCCGTCGCCGTGCTGATCATCGCCTGCCCGTGCGCGCTCGGACTGGCCACGCCCACGGCGCTGATGGTCGGCACCGGACGGGGCGCGCAGCTCGGCATCCTCATCAAGGGGCCCGAGGTCCTGGAGACCACCCGGCGGGTCGACACCATCGTGCTGGACAAGACCGGCACGGTCACCACCGGCGCCATGACGCTGACCGGCGTCCACCTGGCCGAGGGCGAGCGGGAGGACGAGGTGCTGCGCCTGGCCGGCGCCCTGGAGCACGCCGCCGAGCACCCCATCGCCCGTGCGGTCGCCCGGGCGGCGGAAGAGCGCACCGGCCCGCTGCCCGGCGTCACGGACTTCCGCGCGCTCCCGGGACTCGGCGTCCAGGGCACCGTCGACGGCCACGAGGTCACGGTGGGCCGCCAGGAACTGCCCGAGCCGCTCCCGGCAGGGCTCGCCCGCGCGAAGGCGGAGGCCGAGGCCCGCGGCAGCACGGTGGTCACGGCCGCCTGGGACGGCCGGGCCCGCGCCGTGCTCGTCGTCGCCGACGCCGTGAAGCCGACCAGCGCCGACGCCGTCCGCATGCTGCGCGGACTGGGCCTCACCCCGGTGCTGCTCACCGGCGACCACGAGGCGGTGGCCCTGGCCGTCGCCGCCGAGGTCGGCATCGACGCCGCCGACGTGATCGCGGACGTCATGCCGGAGGACAAGGTCGCCGTCGTGGCCCGGCTCCAGCGGGAGGGCAGGTCCGTCGCCATGGTCGGCGACGGGATCAACGACGCCGCCGCGCTGGCCCGCGCCGACCTCGGACTCGCCATGGGCACGGGCACGGACGCCGCCATCGAGGCGAGCGACCTGACCCTGGTCCGGGGCGACCTGCGGGTGGCCGCGGACGCCATCCGGCTGTCCCGGCGCACCCTGGGCACGATCCGGGGCAACCTCTTCTGGGCCTTCGGCTACAACGTGGCGGCCCTGCCGCTCGCCGCCGCCGGGCTGCTCAACCCGATGATCGCGGGCGCCGCGATGGCCTTCTCCTCGGTCTTCGTGGTCGGCAACTCGCTGCGCCTGCGCGGGTTCCGGCCGCTCGCGCGCTGACCCCCACGGCCGCCCCGGGCCGTGGGGGCGGCCGCCGGCCGTGGGGCGGTCACTCGCCGTGGGGGCGGTCACTCGCCGTCGGCGTCCAGCAAGGCGGCGATGACGGCGTCCATGTCCAGGTGGCGCAGTTCCTGCCCGGGCGGCACGGCCTCGTACACCCGGGCCAGGAAGCTCCGCAGACCGGAGGTGCGCACCTCCACGAGGGCGGTGCCCTCGTCGGTGCGGAACTCGATCGCGGTGTGCTCCGGCCCGTTCGGCCGGATGTGCACGTCGCCCTCCCCGGCGGGCTCGTACAGGCCCGTGGTGAGCAGCCCGCGGGCGAAGACCCAGGTCACCTCGGCGCCGTCGAGGGAGACCTCCGCGGGGAAGGTGATCCGGGCGGCGAGCGGGTCGTCGCGGCGGTAGCGCAGGGTCGCGGTGATCTCCCGGCCCCGGGGCCCCGAGCGCGGGGTGCGCAGACGGGCCCTGACGATGTGGTCGATGTCGGTCAGCATGGCCTTCCTCGGCAGGCGGGCGGTGCGCTCCGGATGCGTTCCGGTCCACCGGGAGAGCGCGGACGGCCGCTGTCCTTACGCGACTTCCGGCTCCGATTGTGTGATGTACGTCACAGGTGGCCGGAGTCGCTGTCGGTGGGCCGTGCCACGATGAGCCATGGACGCACGACGGACGGTGGGGGCGGACGAGCGGCGGCGCCGCATGGCGGTGCGGCACCGGCTGACGCCGGAACGGCGGGCAGCGACCCCCGAGGAGGTCACCGAATCGCTGGTGGCGCTGCACGGCACGGACCCGGCGACGGTCTACGTGTCGGCCGCCGCCAGGATGCGCGAGCCCGGCGCCGCGGCCCTGGACCGGGCGCTGTACGAGGACCGGAGCCTGACCCGGCTGCTCGCGATGCGGCGGACGATGTTCGTGGTCACCACCGCCTCGGCGCCGGTGGTGCTCTCCGCGGCGGCCCTGGCGATCGCCGCGCAGGAGCGGCGGAAACTGCTCAAGCACCTGGCCGACGGCGGCGGCTGGGACGAGCGGTGGCTGACCGAGCTGGAGGAGTCCGTCCTCGCCGCCCTGACCGGACGCGGCGAGGCGACGGCCGCGCAGCTCGCCTCCGACGTGCCCCGGCTGCGCGAACAGGTCGTGGTGGCACGCGGCAAGCCGTACGAGGCCACCCAGGCGGTGTCGACACGCGTCCTGCGGGTGCTGGCGGCGGAGGGCCGCATCGTCCGCAGACGGCCGGTGGGCGGCTGGACGAGCAGTCAGTACCGCTGGGCCCCGGGCACGGTGGCCCAGGCGCCTCCCACCCCGCAGGCACGCGTCGAGCTGGTGCGCCGCTGGCTGGCCGCGTACGGGCCGGGCACGGAGGCCGACCTGAAGTGGTGGACGGGCTGGACGCTGACCGAGGTCCGCAAGGCCCTGGCGGCGCTCGGCACGGAAGAGGTCCTGCTCGACGGGGAGACCGGCCACGTGCTGCCGGGCGACGGAGGCCCGGTCCCGCCGACGCCACCGTGGGCGGCGCTGCTGCCCGCGCTGGACCCGACGCCGATGGGCTGGCAGCGGCGCGACTGGTACCTGCCGCAGGACGAACGCGAGCGGGCGGCGCTGTTCGACCGCTCGGGCAACATCGGCCCGACCGTGTGGTGGAACGGGCAGGTCGTCGGCGGCTGGGCGCAGCGCGCCGACGGCGAGGTCGTCCACCGGCTCTTCACCGACCCGGGCCGCGAGGCCGTCGCCGCGATCGAGGCCGAGGCCGCGCGGCTGCGGGGCTGGCTGGACGGCGTCCGCGTCACGCCCCGCTTCCGCACCCCGCTGGAACGCGAGTTGTCGGCCCAGGCGGCCTCGGCGGCTTCATCGGCCTCGACGGCTTCACCGGCCTGAAACACCGTCACCGCGGGTATGCCGCTCATGACGCCCGGTGACCGGCCGGGCGCGGACCGGGCGGAGGTGGACCGATGGAACAGGTGGCCGTGTTCTGCGGCAACTGCGACTGCGGCTGTCCCACGCTGTACGTGGACGAGACGGCGCCGGCCGACCAGCGGGTCGTGCTGACCGACGACTTCGGGCAGCGGGTGCGGATGAGCGCCGAGCAGTTCCGCTCGCTGGTCGAGGAGGCGAAGGCGGGCCGGCTGGACCACGTGTAGCGGTCCGGCCGGCCCGTCCTCCCGATCGCCCGCGCACCGCGGGCGGGGCCGACCCGGGTCAGGCGACCCGGGTCAGCTTCGAGCCGAAGGAGGGCTCGACGAGGGCCGACTCCAGCACGACCGGGACCCGGATCACGCTGTCGCCCTTGCCGACGACGAGTTCACCGACCTGGTCACCTGCCTGCGCCGCGTGCGGCAGACCCCCCTTGCCGGTCTCCACCGAGATGTCGACCTTGAGGCCCGTCCAGCCGATCGCGGTGACGTCCTTCCCGGCCACCACCGGGGTACGCCCGCCGAGGCCGTCGTCGACGTAGCCGACGACGTCGCCCTTCTTGATGATCGCGGCCGAGGCGAGCGCGTCCCGCGTGCCGTCGATCAGGGTGCGGCTGCGGCTGAGGACCGTGTCGATGATCGGCGCCTTCTGCTGGTCGAGCATCGCGCCGACGATCAGCTGCTTGGTGCCGCCGATCGTGCGGTAGGCGGCGAAGAGCAGGTTGCCGCCGGCCTTGGTGCTGGTGCCGGTCTTGATGCCGACGATGTCGTGGTAGCCGGCCAGCTGGTTGTAGTTCTTCTGGTCGGCGCCGTTGATGTCCGTGTACTGGATCTTGGTGGCGATCTCCGCGAAGACCTCGTCCTGCATCGCCGCGTGCCCCAGTTTGACCTGGTCGCTCGCGGTGCTGACGGTGGTCGCCTCCAGGCCGCTCGGGTCGGTGTACGTCGTGTCGTCCATCCCGAGCTCCTTGGCGGCGGCGTTCATCTTCTTCACGAACGCCTCCTCCGACCCCGCGTCCCAACGGGCCAGCAGGCGGGCGATGTTGTTGGCCGAGGGCAGCATGACGGCCTCCAGCGCCTCGTACTCGCTGAGCTTCTGCCCGGCGGTGACGGGGACGACGGACTCCGACTCCTGCATGCCGCTGTGGTACTGGTCCTCGGCCTTCTGGTCGACCTCGACGGTCTCGCCCTTGCCGCCCTTCTTGATCGGGTGGTCGCGCAGGATGACGTAGGTCGTCATCACCTTGGCGACGCTCGCGATCGGCGTCGGCACCTGCTCGCCGAACTCGCCCATGCGGCCCAGGCCCTCGGCCTCGACGACGGCCTGGCCC
Source organism: Streptomyces sp. NPDC059718 (assembly GCF_042733315.1). Taxonomy (NCBI): domain Bacteria; kingdom Bacillati; phylum Actinomycetota; class Actinomycetes; order Kitasatosporales; family Streptomycetaceae; genus Streptomyces; species Streptomyces sp. NPDC059718. The sequence goes on along the minus strand of NZ_JBHWGA010000013.1, from coordinate 2,474 downwards.
TCGCTGGGCCACGGGAGCGCGAGTTCGTCGCCCTTGAAGGTGTACGAGGTCTCGGCGGTCAGGTCCAGCTCCGGCTCGGGCAGCGGGCGCAGCGCCTGAGCCACGCAGAAGGCCACGATCAGCAGCAGGACCAGCGGGGTCCAGATCTTGATCCGCCGCACGGTCGTGCGCAGCGGCGTCTGCGGCGGCGGCGGCGTGTTCGTCAGTTCCGCCAGCAGCCGCAACGGCTCGTCGGGGTCGGGCGGCAGCGGCATCTGCTTCGTCCGCGAACCGCCGCCGGGCTCCGTGGTCCGCGCGGTCTCCACGGGCGCCGGAGCCTGCGGGACCACGGCCGGGCGGTCGTCGGTCCGCAGCGGGACAAACGTTCCGCTCGGCCGGGAAGGCGTCGCGACGGGCGCGGACGCGGAGGGCGCGCGCAGGGTCAGGGTGCGGTCCCTGACCGGCGTGCCGCCGCCCTCGGTGCGGGGCGCGCGCAGCGTGAGCGTGCCCTCCCCGGCCCTGGGGCCGCCGTGTCCGCCCCCGGACGCATCGCGCGCCCCGGGTCCGACCTTGACGTCTCCGGGGCCCTGTGAGGGGCCCTCACCGCCGTCGTCCCCGTGGCCGTCCGACGGCGTGGCGTCCCGGGACTCCCCGGGAGCGTCCTCCGCGGAGTCGTCCGGGGCCTCCTCGCCCGCGTCGCCGGCGCCGTCGTCCCCGGACTCCGCTTCGGCGTCCGCCCCGGTCCGCTCGTCCGTCCCCGCGGAAGGCCCCTCGCCGCGGCCGGTCTCCCCGGCGGCGGAAGGTTCCTCCGCCTCGGCCCCGGAGTCCGCGGACTCCTCGGAGTCCTCCGGCTCCACGGCGTCCTCGGCGTCCACCGCGTCCTCGGGCTCCTTTACGGGCGTCCCGCCGGCGGAGGGTTCCGCGGCGCCGTCCCCGGAGGCCTCGTCCTCGGCGCCGTCCCCGGAGGCCTCGTCCTCGGTGCGGTCCTCCTCGGTGCCGTCCTCCTCGGTGAGGTCCTGCGGGCCGTCCTCGGTGCCGACTTCGGCCTCCGCCTCGTCCCCGGCCCCGTCCTCGTCCCCGTCCGTACCGGATTCCCCCGTGCCCGCCTCCTCGGCGACTGCGTCGTCGGTACGGGATTCCGCATCGTCCCCCGCGCCGTCGGCCGGAGGGGCGTCCTCCGCGTCCGGCGTAGCGTCCTGCGGCCCGCCGTCCACGTCCGCTCCGTCATCCGGCGTAGCCGAAGCACTCCGATCCGGCTCCGGCACGCCCTCCGCTTCGGGCGGCTCCGGCGCGAACTCCGGGTCCCCGGTGGCCGGTTCCGATGCGCCCCGGGGCGCTCCCACGACCCCGCGGAAGACCGACAGCCTCGGATCCACCGCCCCGCCTCCGGTCGCCTCCCCCGACAACTCCTGCTGCTCCGCCCTGCCGGGGGACTCGCCCGCCACCGGACCTCCTCCACACTTCGCGCGGTGCGCCGCCGCGGCGCCCCGCTCACCCTTACACCAGTTTCCAGGCCCCTGCTGTGAAGCCGCCGCGGGACCCGCCGTGGGACGCCGACGGCCCCCCGCGAGCCACCGCCGCCCTCGGTGCTAGACGAGAACGACATATGAGTCGGTTCCCGCACGAACGGGCAAGGCGCTCTCGACAGGCCGGTGTGAGAGGCGTCACCCTGTCATTCATCCACGCGGGGAGGCATGGATGGGCAGGAGCCGCAGAACACTTCCGGAGGAGCTACTGCTTCTCGCCTTGGACCCGGCCACGGGTACCACGGCGCAGCCGCAGTCGCTCGACCTCGGTCTTGCAGGAGCACAGCTAGTGGAGCTGGCCCTCGCAGGACGGATAGCCCCTGACGGGGATCGTATCGCCGTGGTGCACCCACGGCCGACAGGAGATCCGACCCTGGACTCCGCGCTCGAACTGCTGCGCCGTCGTGGCAGCCCCGTGCGCGCCGTCCACTGGATCGGCGGGCCCCGCCTGGGGCTGCGCCAGACGTATCTCACGCATCTGGAACGGTGCGGCATGGTGCACGCCGTGCCGGGGCAGATGTGCGGGGTGCTGCCGACCACGCGCTATCAGGCGACCGACAGCGAGGTCAGCCGGGAGATCAGGGCCCGGCTGGACAGTGCGATCCGCACCGGGGTGCCACCGGACCCGCGGACCGCCGCACTCGCCGCGATCGCCCATGCCGTGGGGCTCGGCAAGCACCTGTACCCGGGCAACGAAGGCCGGTCGTCCCGATCGCGGCTCCGTGACCTGATCAGGTACGACCCCATGGGCGGCCTCGTCGCGCACGCCGTGATGGACGTGCAGAACGGTGCCGCCGCGCAGCCGAAACGCGCCCCCGCCCAGGGGCGTCCGGCGGCGGCCAGGGCGACGGGCCACGGCATGGTCCGCGCCGGCGTCCGCTGACCCGGGGTGTCCGGCGGCAGGGCCCGGACACCGTGACGACCGCGATCCCACCGCAACCGCCGCGCGCGGGGCGGCGACCGGCACCG